>JAAYCF010000010.1 GCA_012744415.1 Thermotogaceae bacterium | reverse complement strand
TTGAAAAAAAAGCAGTTCAAGTCCAAGACTTCGAGTTTTCCGATATTGACGGATTAACCGTGCAAATCGTCATGATCGTGTCCGTTTACATGATTGTTTACGGTATTCTTTTTCTCCTCACACGGTATGTCTTGGATTCGTTCCCGATCGGCAAAACACTAGGACCGGTGCTCTGGGGATTCCATTTCGCATTTGGAGCCGTCGCCGCGGTTCTTTTCCGGAAAGTGTACGAACGATGCCACGAAAAAAAGATCGTTCACGAGAACTACCTGAACGATTTTTTGCTCCATCGGGTTGCCGGCGGGGTTTTCGATTTCATGGTAGCGGCTTCGATCAGCGCGATCGCGCTAAGAAAGATCACCGATGTTCTGTTGGCGCTCTTCGTCATATGCTTCGTCGCCGGCGTCTTGACCTATTTCTTCGTTGCATGGCTTGTGAGGAAAACGATGAAGGAAAAACAACTCGAGAATACGTTGGCCCTGTTCGGGAACCTCACCGGCACCATCTCTACCGGAATGGCCTTATTACGAGAGGTAGACCCGGGTCTCGAATCGGGGGCGTCGGACAATCTGGTCTTTGGCAGCGGAGTGGCCATCTTTGTGGGGATACCGATGCTGCTGGTGCTGTCCTTACCCCCCTTTGTCCTGTCTACGGGGAACCAAGCCTACTATTGGTATGCCTTTTCACTAATGGTGGCCTTTTTCGTCGGGATGTTCATTTTTTGGTTTCGGCCTCGTTTTAAAAAGAGTACCTAAAGACACGCGTCAATCGCATTTTAGATACAGAGGAGGAAGGTTATGTACACAATCGTTCTGCTAAGACATGGGGAGAGTATCTGGAACAAAGAGAACCTTTACACGGGTTGGACCGATGTCGATCTCTCGGAAAAAGGGGTTGAAGAGGCCTCCGCCGCAGGGAAGATACTGAAAAAAGAAGAGTACGTTTTTGATCTGGCGTTTACGTCCGTGTTGAAACGGGCGATTCATACCTTACATTTTGCTTTAACCGAAATGGATCGCTTGTGGATACCGGTCGAAAAATCCTGGAGATTGAACGAGCGTCATTATGGCGCATTGCAGGGGTTGAATAAAGCGCAGACAGCGGAAGAGTTTGGAGAACAACAGGTCAAACTCTGGCGGCGAAGTTATGATGTCCCCCCCCCTGTCCTAACGAAAGAGGATGCCCGTTACCCGGGAAAAGACCCGAGGTACCAGGATCTGGACCCGAAAGTGATCCCGCTTTCGGAATGCTTAAAAGACACGTTGGAGCGTGTTTTACCATACTGGCACGATCGAATCGCGATCGAAATCAAGAAGAACCGAAAGATCCTCATTGCAGCGCACGGGAACAGTCTACGCGCGTTGGTCAAATACCTCGATCAAATTCCTGATGAGGAGATCGTCGAACTCAATATTCCGACCGGCATTCCCCTTGTTTACGAATTGAATGAAGACCTGACGCCGATTCGCCATTACTATCTGGGAGATGAAGCGTCCGTAAAGAAAGCGGAAGAAGCGGTCAAGAACCAAGG
>JAAYCF010000106.1 GCA_012744415.1 Thermotogaceae bacterium | reverse complement strand
CGGAAATACGACTCCTGTGGCGGAGTTTAACATATTCGCCGACCCGGAAGCCGCCGATGTCGTTTTCAAGAGCGGTATTCCAATCACGGTTTTCGGATTGGACTTAACGCATCAAGCGAAAATTTTCTTGCCCGAAATAAAGATTTTACAGCAATACTCCTCTTCGGTGGTGTCAAAAATGGGTTTGCTCTTGGAATTTTTCCATCAGACCTATTTCGATGTTTTCCATATAGAAGGCGCGCCGTTACACGATCCTTGCGCTGTGGCCTATCTCATCGCTCCGGAATTGTACACCTACGCTTCATTCCATACGCAAATCGAGCTTCGTGGAACCTTGACCTACGGACAGACGGTAGTGGACTACTGGCACCTTTCGGCGACTCCCCCGAATGCCCGGTGGGCCCTGACGGTCGATCGCGAAAAATATATCGCTCTAATCTACGAGCGGATGAAGAACTATCGCTGAGGAGGAGGTCATTATGGCAGAAGATCCACGGTATCATGTCCAGTTGAAAGAGGGAACCGTCGGGAACTATGTGATCTTGCCCGGAGACCGAGGACGCGTAAAGAGAATCGCCAAATACCTGGACAATCCGGAGGTCGTCGGAGATAACCGCGAATACTTTACCATGACCGGAACCCTTGATGGAGAAAAGGTGTCCGTGATGTCCACCGGCATGGGTGCCCCCTGCGTATCGATTGGCATCGAAGAGTTGAGGACCCTTGGTGTACATACCTATATCCGAGTCGGAACGGCAGGCGCTCTTCAAACGCATTTGAACATGGGAGACGGTGTTATCGCGATGGGGGCTATCCGCGAAGACGGCACGATGAGCGATTATCTTCCGAAAGCTTATCCTGCGGTTGGCCATTTCGAAGTGATCCAGGCGCTCAACGAAGCGGCGGCGGCCGTCCATCACCCCCATCATACAGGTATCGTTCTGTCGACGGACGCTTACTACGCCCGCTTCTTCAATAAATCGGAGCTTGCGGATAAAAACGAACGGTACGCCCGCGCGCATGCTTTGTGTGTGGAGATGGAGGTCTCCTGCCTCTACGTTTTGGCCTCTATCTACGACCTTCGAGCCGGGGCAATTGTTACGGTTCGAGAGGTCATTGACGAGCAATCGGAGTACCGAGACCAGGCGGGAACTGCCTATGAAGAAGGGTTGGAACGTTCGATCCTCACCAGTGTCGAAGCGATTCGATTGCTGATTCGGAAAGACCGTTCCTAATTTCCTTAAACTCCTCCCTCACGCCTCCGGAACGAATTAGATTCAAAGGCGGTAATGTGAAGCGAATTTTCGTCAGCATTTCTTGTTTTTGAGATACACAAACCAATATTTTAAGGAGGATGGATGAAAATGAAAAAAGTGTTGTTGATTTCGTTGTTGCTTGTCGTGGCGGTTGTTGGTTTAGCGCAGTTCAAAGTGGCGATTTTGATCAACGGAACCCTTGGAGACAAATCTTTCTTTGATTCGGCGGCTCGCGGGGCTCAAATGATCAACAAAGAATTAGGCATTTCCGTACGGTTGATTGAAATGGGATACAACCCTGTCGAATGGGAACCCACTCTCGAAGACATTTCTGATTCGGGTGATTACGAACTGGTTATCGTTGGCACATGGCAGATGGTGGATGTTCTGGCGCGGGTAGCGCCGATGTATCCGGATGTCAAGTACATCATCTTTGACACGGACATGGACTATTCCACGGGTAAGCTGGGCAATGTCAATTCCATCACCTACAAACAGAATGAAGGATCCTTCCTGGCCGGCGCGTTGGCGGCGCTCGTGTCCAAGTCAACGATTTTAGACAACAATCTCCCGGACAAGAAAGTAATCGGTTTGCTCGGTGGTATGGATATTCCCGTGATTAACGATTTCTTGATCGGTTACATTGAAGGCGCGCTGTATATTGACAAAGATATGAAAGTCGCGTTGTCTTATGTCGGTTCTTGGAACGATCCTGCAAAAGGCAAGGAGTTCACCCTCTCTATGTATCGACAGTCCGCGGATGTTGTCTTTGCGGTTGCGGGAGAAACCGGCAACGGCGTGTTGGAAGCGGCAAAAGAAGCGAAACGATGGGGTATCGGCGTCGATTCCGACATGCAGCTCATTTACGAAGCGAAAGATATGGATATCGTGAACCACACGTTGACTTCGATGCTGAAAAATGTCGATTTCTCTCTGCTCAGAGCCGTAAAACTTTATAAAGAAGGAAAATTGACATTCGGAAAAAATGACGAACTGGGATTGAAAGAAGACGCTGTCGGATTGGCGAAGAACCCATACTATGAAGCTCTCCTCGCTTTAGACCCCACGATGAAAGCCAAACTCGAACAGATTGAAAAGGACATCATCGACGGAAAGATCATCGTTGGCACTGCCATCGGCATGAACAACGCTGATCTGGACAAGATCCGTAACGCCGTTAAACCGTAAGCCAAGCGATAAACGACCATCTGTAAAAGCCGGTATATCCGGCTTTTACACTTCTCAGGAGCGGAATTGGAGGGGTTGTTTTGAAAGAGATGCATTCTGATACGGGCGTATCGATCTTAGAAATGCGAGATATTTGGAAAGTTTATCCCAACGGCGTCATCGCCAATGCCAATGTGGACATCCAAGTGAGAAAAGGGGAGATCCACGCTTTGCTGGGAGAAAACGGGGCGGGGAAAACCACACTCATGAAAATACTATTCGGTTTCGAGCACCCCAGTTCGGGGAAGATCCTGTACGACGGAAAAGAAGTCGCGATCGCTTCCCCTCACAAAGCGATCGCCATGGGGATTGGGATGGTCCACCAGCACTTTATGCTGGTTCCGTCGCTGACGGTGGCCGAAAACGTTTTGTTGGGTATGGAACCGAAGAAAGGTCTTTCTGTCGGTATGGCGAAAGCCTTTGAAATTGTTCGGCAAGCCGGCAATCAATATGGTTTGTCCGTTCCGGTGGAGAAAAAGATCGAGGATATCTCGGTCGGTATGAGGCAACGCGTCGAAATCATCAAAACGCTCGTACGTGGCGCGAATCTCATCATCCTGGACGAACCGACGGCCGTGCTAACGCCGCAGGAGACGGTCGAACTCTTTAAAGCGCTCCGCATTCTCGTCGATCGTGGTAAAACGGTCATCTTCATCACGCATAAACTGAATGAGGTGAAGCAAATCGCCGACCGTATCACGGTCTTGAGAAAGGGGCATGTGGTCGGAACGGCCGAGGTGAAAGATATGACGCAGGTCGAAATGTCGCGAATGATGGTCGGTCGAGATGTGGAGATGGTGATTGAGAAAAAACCGGCAGTCGTCGGCCCCGAACTCCTCTGCGTTAAAAAACTGCATTACGTTCGAGAGGATAAAGTCGCGGTTTTGAACGGGGTTTCCTTTTCGGTTCGCGCCGGAGAAATCCTGGGTATCGCCGGAGTGGAGGGAAACGGTCAAACGGAGCTGGTTCAAATCATAACTGGACTTTTGTCTCCTTCTAAAGGGGATATCGCCGTTAACGAGAAAGTGATGCGCAGATTAAATCCAAAGACGGCCCGGAAGAGCGGAATGAGCCATATTCCTTCCGATCGGATGGTCCGGGGGGTCGCCTTGGAGTCAACTGTGGAAGAAAATGTGATTTCCGATCGATATTTTAAGAAACCGTTCAGCGCTTACGGCATTCAATCACCGCGGAAGATCACCCGTTTCACAAAAGGGCTGATCGATCAGTTCGATATCCGCGTAGATTCCTCAAAGAGAAGCGTTAAAATGCTATCGGGAGGAAATATACAAAAAGTAGTTGTGGCAAGAGAGTTTACGGCGGGGGCGAAGATCATCATCGCTGACCAACCGACCAGAGGTATCGACGTGGGGGCTTCCGATTTCATTCGGCGCCAGCTCGTCGAGGAACGGGACCAGGGGGTGGGGGTCCTGTTGATATCGGCTGATCTCACGGAGCTGCTCGAGGTATCCGATCGTATACTTGTGCTGTACCGCGGGGAGGTAGTCGCGCATTTTGATGAGGTGGAAGGCCTGACGGAAGAAACGTTGGGCGAGTATATGCTGGGGATAAAACGTATGTCGGAGGACGATCTCAAGGGGTATTCCCAGGAAACCGCTACCGATAAAGAGGGGATGGAGCGATGAAGTTAAAATTTCGAATCGATACTTTTCAACTCTATCGAACGGGCATAGCGATTGGGATCGCCCTTCTTCTGGGATACATCATCATCTTTTTCAGTAAAATTCCGTCGGACGCCGCTTCGTTGTGGGAAGGAGTTCGAGCCGGTTTCGACAATGCGAATGAGGCTTTCAAATGGTTCTTGTTGGGGCCAATTGTCAGATGGCGCGGTAACGAGATGCTGTTCAACGAACGCGGCGCAATTCAGTGGTTGAATGAATCGGTTCCGATCATTATCACCGGGTTGGCAGTATCCATCGTCTTTTCGGCGAAACAATTCAATATTGGTGCCGAAGGCCAGCTCTTTATGGGCGCCGTCGCGGCGACTTTCGTGGCCGTTCACTTCCCGGCCATACCGGTCCTGCACCCGATCGTCGTGATCCTTACCGCTATGGTCACCGGCGCGTTATGGGCGGTTGTGCCCGCGTTGATGAAGGCGAAACTGAAAGCCTCCGAGTTGGTCTCATCTCTGATGATGAACTATGTCGCGCTCTATATGGGTTTGTTCCTGATCAAAACCTTCATCCGCGACACGAAGGCGGGATCGCTTGTATCGCTTCCTTTTGCCGCTACCGCGCAGCTGCCCTTTATCAACGAACGGTACCGCTTGCACATCGGCATCGTCATCGCGGTTGTCTCGGCTGTGGTCATTTGGTGGATCTTGCGTCGCACAACCTGGGGATATCAGGTTCGGCTAATCGGGGATAATATCAACTTTGCCCAGTACTCCGGAATTGCCACTCAAAGCGTTGTTTTCCAGGTGCAAGTGGCGAGCGGGGCGGTGGCGGGGATGGCGGGTACTTTGGAGATGATTGGCTACTACGATCGTTTCCTCTGGTTGTTTTCTCCGGGTTACGGATGGGATGGGATTATCATCGCTACCCTCGCTCGGAATAACCCGCTCTTCGTCTTGGTGGCCGCGCTCTTCTTCTCCTATATTCGCGTCGGCGCGAAGATAATGGGCAGAAACACGGACATCGCTCCGGAGATCGTATCGATCTTGCAAGCGGCGATCATCCTCCTCGTTACGGCCGAAGCCTTTTTGTCCGGTCTGAAGCAACGGTCGATCGAAAAACGCGCTCGGAAAGTGGAAGAGGCCTTGACGGGCAGGGAGGTGAAGTGATGAGCGATACGTTGCTCGGAATTTTTTCTTGGGACTTCATCGGTTCCGTCATCCGCGTCACAACGCCCATTTTACTTGCGGCGATGGGGGCCCTGGTGGCCAACCTGGCCGGTAGTCCGAATATCGCCTTAGAAGGCACCATGTTGATGAGCGCCTTTATCGGAGTGATTGTCAGCGGATTCACGCAAAATCTCTGGTTGGCGCTGTTCGCAGGCGTGCTTTCGGGTATCACGATGTCCCTGGTGCTCGCTTTCTTTGCGTTGAAGATGAAAACCGATATCATCCTGGCGGCGATCGCGTTGAATATTTTCAGCACGGGGGGTACCATCTTCTTTCTGTCGACTTTAACCGGAGACAAAGGCTCTTCGGCTTCCGTCAATTCACTGGTATTTCCAAATATCGACCTCCCCTTAATCAAAGATATCCCGGTCCTCGGAGAAATTTTAAGCGGGCATCACATCATCACCTACGTGGCCATCGTGCTCATATTCGTCATGCAATACGTTCTCTACCATACACCCTTGGGGTTGAGGATCCGAGCGGTTGGTGAAAACCCTGACGCGGCCGAATCCGTTGGGATATCGGTGAACAAGACGCGCTTAATCGCGTTGATCATCAGCGGTACGTTAACCAGTTTGGGCGGCTTATTCCTATCGATGGGGTACGTCTCCTGGTTTGCGCGAGATATGACGGCGGGAAGAGGATTTATCGCATTGGCGGCTCAAGCGCTGGGAGGAGTCAGCGCTTTTGGTGTGGCGCTTGGAGCGCTCCTTTTCGGGTTTGCCGAAGCGTTATCCTACTCTCTCCAATTCTTAAAAGTGCCTTATGAGTTTACCCAATCCCTCCCGTTTATCATCACGATAGCGGTCCTTGCGTTTTACGCCTATATTCGGCTTCCCCAGAATGTGAAAAGGAGGGGAGCTCAAAGTGGAGAAACGCGCAATGGTCGTCTTTTCCAGCGTGTGTGGGAATACTTTTCTCGTCGCGCGGGCATTCGAAAGGGCGTTGATTCGTAGAGGACTATTCGTTTCCCTTAAGCAAGTGGAAAATCCTGACTACGCCTATTTCGCTTCGCAGTTCGAAACCGGTCGCGAGTTTCAAGAAGAAATATCGAAAGTGGGGATTGCAACGCCTTCGGATCTTTTATCCGCCGATTTTATCTGCTTCGGATCTCCTACATACTTCGGAAATATGTCGGGCGCGATGAAGCGATTTTTCGACGCGACAGCGCCCTATTGGACGGAAGGAAAACTTTCCGGAAAGATTTGCGTCGCTTTCACCACCGCGGGCAATCGCGAAGGAGGGGCGCATCTCTGCCTGCAGGCCATTCGAACCTGCGCTTGCCATCTGGGGATGATTCTGCTCCCTTTTCCAGCGCAGATCATGGCCGATAGCCTGCAACCTGCCTACGGTCTCGTCCATTATTCGGGAGACATGGCTTCCGATCGTCCGGATCGGCTTGTTAACGATTCGGTCGAAAGGTGGGTCGATTGGTCACTGAAATTTTTGTAACAACGTCTATCCACGGAAAAAGCGAATCGGCGCGCGCCTTTGGGTCAAGAACCGATTCGCTTTTTTTGAAGGTATTCTTTTATAATGAAATACGCGCCTTCTTAGAAAGCCTGTTCAAGGTAGGCATTTTTACTTTCCCCCCCTTTTTTAGAATCGGAGTATAATCTATCGGATTCGCGCCGATCAATGTATCTGTGGCTCAGGGCAAGTGAACCATGGAATCGGTTGTTGCTTGATTTTAGCGCTCAGCGTGAGGGATATAGTTGAAAATCGGATCCCCCTCATCGGAAGAAAGTGATTAAAAATTCCGAAGAAAGAAGGTGTTTTTTATGAGAAGAGGCTGTATTTTCCTTCTCGTTATGTTGAATGTATGGATGCTATTCGCGGCGGGTGGCTTAACGGAAGAGACGACGAACGTGTTCGGTTTTATTGTCGAAGAAGAGAAATTGGCGATAGACCTTCATACGCGACTCTATGAGAAATGGGGAGATCGCTTGTTTCAAGACTGTGCTGCGCTCAGAACCAGTCAACTGGATTTGATCCGAAAGAGTGTGGCGATTCCCTATGGGATTCTTCTTCCAGAGACTCTCGATACTCCGGCCTTTTATACGAATCAGACATTGGCGCATCTTTACGCTCAGTTAACCGAAGCGGGGTTTGGATCGAGAGAGGGAGCCTTTCAAGCGGGCGCGATGATTGAAGAAAAATGGCTCTTTGACGTGGAAAACGCGTATCAGGTTGAGCTTAATGAAGCTTTTCGAGCGTTTTACAAAGAGATCGCCGCCGAATCTGAAAAACAATTTTGCGCCTATCTGGCTCAGCTTAAGGGTTTGGGGGTGCCATACCAAGCGCAATTCTTTTCGCAAGAAAGGTTGCAACAAATGACGAATACCCAAAGCAACACCGGTTTGGGAGGCCAAAACAAAGGGAATAACGGCGGAGAAGGGTCTCAGTCTCAAGGCGGTCAAGGGGGCAACGGGGGCGGTTCCGGCCAAGGAGGCAATGGAGGCGGCCAAGGAGGCGGGAACGGAGGAAAATAGGAGGCATGATTCCCTTGCTTAACGGGAGGCGAGGCGGTTTCCTTTGGATACTTGAACTCGGAGGGCCTGACCTCTCGGTTTTTCGGCTTTCGAACGGCGATTATCGGGAGAGGACGCAATTGGCGCGCATATCAAGTTGTTGTAATTGGATCATCCCCGTCGCTATCAACAGAATACCGACGATCAGGCAACACAGCAGAGGAAAGACCATCTTCCAGAAGAGAATCGGTTTCTTATGCTGAACGCGAGAAAAGAGCCAATTGATCACCAGCAAAATGGCGATGACGGGGAGATACTCCAAACCGTAGAAGTAAAACGGCATATCGTTGATCTGATTCAAGCTGAAATAGCCGTTCCCATTCGTTTGCCAAAAAGGCCACGGTTCAAGGAGAACACGGGCTAAGAGGTAGAAAATCCAAGTGGCGAAGATGCCGAAGAACATCTCTTTAAACCGTATCTCTTCTTTGTAAAGGCAATAAAGGCCCAAGATGATGCTAACGAGATGTACGGCGTCATAAGCGAGTTGGATGATATAGGTATGGTTACTCAGCGGGAGGAGGGTGGAGATAAGAGATACCATCGATATGGGATAGATAGCGATCGCGCCCTGTTTTAGCCAACGTCGACCGGTAATTAATCCCAATGCGCCTAAGAAGATGACAAAATAGCAGATATAGATGAGATTATGGAGGTTATTCGTCGAGGTGTATAACATGGTTCCGTCGGCATTCCTTTGGATATTCAGATCGAACAGGTCAAGATCGAAATGTTGGTTGGTTCCAAGGTAACCGCAGGATTGCCATTCGTAAAGCCACCCGTCCCAGGTCAGGTAAAACAGGGCGATCGCGATCCAGATCAACAAAAAAACAATACCGGCCTTTTTTTCCGATGATCGGTTGTCTGCTGGCGACATCGTTATTCCTCCCCTTTCCTCTATTTTTTCCGATTCAACGCTAACCGAATGAGACGGTCCGAAAGATCCCAGTTCAAAATTCCTGCTTTCTCCCATAATTTCGGGTACATACTGGATTTCGTAAAACCTGGTACGGTGTTGATTTCGTTCACCAGCAACTCCCCGGTTCTTTCCACATAGAAGAAGTCGATACGGGCCATATCCCTTGCGTGAAAGAGTTTGAAAATCTCCAAAGACATCTGTTGTACTTTGCGGATTACCTCGCTAGGGATATCCGCAGGGATGATCAAGCGGCTGCCCGTATTGCCTGTTCCGTATTTGGTGGCGTAATCGTAAAATTCACCACCGTATGCCACCTCTCCGACAGGCGAAACCATCGGGTCCGTATCGCCTAAAACCCCGCATTCCAGTTCGCGACAGGGGACCCCTTCTTCCACAATAACTCTGTCCATCCACTTCAAGGCTTCTGTGTAAGCCGGTTCCAACCCAGAAATGTCTTTTACCTTCGTAACACCGATGGAGGATCCTGAGTTCGCCGGCTTAATGAAAAGCGGGAATTGGAGCGAATCGACGATTGTTTTCCAGTTTGGGGACTCCCCGCGAAGGATGGCTTTGAATCGGGGAATCGGAAACCCTCGACTGGCGAGCAGCGCCTTCATACTAATTTTATCCATGGACAATGCCGAAGCGAGGACGCCACTGCCTACGTAATCCAGTTGCAAAGCGGAAAGGAAGCCTTGTATGGTCGCGTCTTCTCCGAACTTGCCGTGCATGACGGGGAAGATGAGATTCATTTGAAACAGCGCGGGAGGAATCATCCGCTGGGTGGCGTTTTTTTCCGGAGGAATACCCGGTGAGGCGTAGCGCATCTGGTTGAATTGGTTGAAGTATCCGGCTTCGCTGATATAGAAGGGATAGACGTCGTACTTCTCCCGATTGTGGTCCGTTTTCAGCGAATAGAAGATCATGCGCGCCGATTCGATAGAAATCTTGTGTTCCGGTGAGGGCCCTCCGAATAGCAGCCCTACTTTCGTTTTCTCCCCCACGCCAACCACCATTATGATTGCGCCGCAGCGGACAACAAGGGCACCACTTGCTTCTTGCGGGAGAGCGTCCCGGGAAGAATCAGCGTATTGTCTTTTGGCTGGGCTTCAAACGCGATAGAAACGAGTTCACGGTTTTCTCCCGTGAATAACAGTTCGGTGCTTTCTTTCATCATATCGGTCAACATCAGGATGAGCAAATCGAAGCCGTTTGAGGCGCAATACCTTTCCATGAATCCGAGGACTTCTGTCTTCATATCGGCTCCGAACTCAGAGCCGTAAACATTGATCTGACTGATGCCGATCTTGTATTTTCCCAGTTCATAGGCTTTAAAGTCCCGGGTAAAAATCTCTTCGGAGGTTTTCCCCACGAGCATAGATCCCGCTTGAAACATCTGCCGGGCATAGTCATCGATGTCTTTTATCCCGGCCAACTCGGCCAAACGTTCCGCCATTCGGATATCGGTATAGGTACAAGTCGGAGATCTGAATTTTAGCGTATCCGAAAGGATTGCCGAACAAAGGATCCCCGCGATCGAACGCGAGGGTCGGATCCCGTTTTCGAAAAAGAGGTTACCGATGATAGTAGAGGTGCTCCCCAGAGGCTCATTTTTAAAAAAAATGGGTTTTCCGGTCTGGATATCGCCGACGCGGTGATGGTCGATGATTTCCAGGATTTCCGCTTCGTCGATCGTGCTGATACATTGGGAACGTTCGTTATGATCGACGAGAATCACTTTCTTTTTTCGCTGGGAGATCAGATGATACCGCGCGACAACCCCGTGAACGTGGTTTTCATCGTCGACGACGGGATAGCTCCTATAACGGGTGCTCAGCATCGCGTCCTTGATATCATCCAAAAAATCGTCCCGATTGAACGCGACGAGATCCCGAGTGGTCATAAGATATTTCACCGGGATACTTTGCGGAATAAGCCTCGCCGTTGTAAAAGTATCGAACGGCGTTACCAGAACAAGGCTTCGATTTTCTTCCGCTAAACGCTTCAACTCTGGCATCTCTTCG
>JAAYCF010000105.1 GCA_012744415.1 Thermotogaceae bacterium | reverse complement strand
ATAGAGGGTTATATGGCTGCTGAAAACCAACGATGAACCGAGATAAAGTGGCTTATGATGAGCCGTTGACGGAGCGCCCAACTTTAGTTGGGCATGGGTTTGATTCGATTATGGTTTCGTCATAAGAAACCGTCCCTATATCGAGACAATAACTTAAAACCGCTTAATAAGCCGAACTTAAGTCTCACCTATTGGAATAACATAGCTGCGGCGCTCCAAAAAATAGCGATCCAAAACGTCACTCAAAGCCAGTTAGAGCCATTCTTCGAGCGATACTCCTTGCCCATTCGCAGCCTTTGTGGATAGATTCTTTAGCATATTGCTTTTAGAGGAGTGCCCGATAGAGAGCATTTGAGACGGAGCGTTTAAAAGGGAGCACCAACAGTTGGAACGCCCGAAATGGGGCGCCCGACTTTAGTCGGGCATGAGGCTTTCCGGGGATGATCGCGTATCGCAAAGAATAAGTTCCGGCGCTACCCTTCATATCCCTTTAAGGTACCCAATTAACGTGTCCAGTTCCGAAAAACCCATGCTGAACTAAAGTTCGGCGCTCCGAAAAAACCCATGCTGAACTTAAGTCTCACCTACTGAAAAAACGTAGCTGGGGCGCTCCAAAAAATAGCGATCCAAAACAGCGCCCCTTCTTCGCTCCGTCCGTATCCGCCGGAATCGTGGTATAATCTTGTTGTACTCATTTTGTTATCTTTATATGTTTCTGATGTTTTCGAAAGATTTTTCGTCATAATAGAAAAAGAGGGGTTCAGATGGAATATCTTTCTTTTGTGGACTTTTATGGGTTGCGAATTGTGAAAAGCGAGAAAGCGGCCGTTTTGAAGGCTTTCCATAGGGTTATCGAAATGGATGGAAACCTGCGGGTGACTACCATGAATGCTCAGATTGCCTACTATTATTTGACGATGCCGGCCTATCAAGCGGCTTTAAATGATTCCCTTGTGGTTCCCGACGGCGTTGGGTTGTCTTGGGCAGTCAAGAAACGTATGAATACTCGGATCAATCGGTTTCCGGGTGTCGAATTGGGAATCGAGCTCTGCCGGATCGCTGCGGAAAGCGGAAAGACGGTTTTCCTATACGGGTCGAAACCCGGGGTGGCGGAGAAGGCGGCGGCCTTTCTGGAACGTGAAACGGGCGTTCGTATTGTCGGGTGTCGGCATGGATTCAACGATTCGGACGAAGAAACGCAGTATGGGATTTGCCGAAAGATCTCAGAAAGTGGCGCCTCGATCTTATTTGTGGCTTTGGGGGCTCCGAAGCAGGAGATATGGCTCGAAAAGTATTTTGAAAAAACGAATGCGCGCATCGGTATCGGCGTCGGGGGTTCGCTAGACGTATGGGCCGGGGTTGTGAAACGGGCGCCGACGTGGATCCAGCGGATGAACCTGGAGTGGCTCTACCGGATCTTGAAAAGCCCGCGAAAGAAATTCAAAGTCATTTTCCAGTTGTTGAAGTTTATCTCTATTGTCAATTCAGATGGAATCGACGGATCAAGAGAAGAAAAGAGGCGGTATGAATGAATCCAACGATTTTTTGGTTGATTTTAGGCGTTTTGTTCCTCATCGCAGAGATTTTCACACCATCATTT
Source organism: Thermotogaceae bacterium (assembly GCA_012744415.1). Classification (GTDB taxonomy): domain Bacteria; phylum Thermotogota; class Thermotogae; order MWEM01; family MWEM01; genus MWEM01. The sequence continues at coordinate 1,267 of JAAYCF010000105.1, read as the reverse complement.
TTTATTATGTGGTTCGGTATCGGTTCCTTTGCGGCGATGCTGGTCGCGTTTCTGTTTGAGAATAGCGTTCTTTACCAGGCGATCGTTTTTATCGTTGTGTCCCTTATATTTGTCCTGTTCACGCGGAAGATGGCTCAAAAGATGAGCGGGAAACCTTCTCGCCTGATCTCTCAAGATGAGATGATCGGAAAAGAGGGCGTGGTCAGCGAAACCATTACCGCCGATGGGGGAAAAGGCCTCGTGCGCATCAATAAGGACATTTGGCGCGCCCGATCGCTAAAAGACCAAGAAATCCTCGCGGGCGCCAAGATCAAAGTCATCGAACTGAAGGGTGTCACGATTACCGTGGACACTGTTGAAACCAAATAAAGGGAGGGATATCGTGTGTTAATCGGATTAATCGCTATTGCTATACTGGTCATTCTCTTTGCCGCTACAGGTATCCGAATCGTCAGGCCATTCCAAAAAGGATTGGTGGAACGATTGGGGAAGTACAGCCGTATAGCGGATTCAGGCATTCAATTTATTATCCCGTTTTTTGAACGGATGACGATGGTGGACATGCGTGAACAGGTCATCGACGTGCCGCCGCAGGAAGTCATTACGAAGGATAATGTCGTCGTTGCCGTGGATGCCGTCATCTATTTCATGATTACGGACGCGTACCAGGTCATTTATAACGTCGCCTATTTCCAAGTGGCTGCGATAAAGTTGGCTCAGACCAATCTTCGAAACGTTATCGGGGAACTGGAACTGGACCAGACGCTGACTTCCCGTGAAATGATCAATGCCAAGCTGCGGGAAGTGCTGGACGACGCCACCGATAAATGGGGCGTGAAAGTCACGCGCGTTGAGATCAAGAAAATCGATCCCCCACAGGATATTATGGACGCCATGAGCCGCCAGATGAAAGCGGAGAGAACCAAACGCGCCGCGATTCTTGATGCGGAGGGGATCAAACAGGCGGAAATCCTTCGTGCGGAAGGATCCAGGCAGTCGAAGATTTTAGAGGCCGAAGGGCAATCCGAAAGCATCAAACTCGTTGCCGAGGCGCAGCGGTTCAAACTGCTTACTGAAGCGGAAGGACAAGGAAAGGCGATCGTGACGGTATTCAATGCGATCCATGAAGGAAACGCGACAAACGATGTCATTGCGGTTCGTTATCTGGAGGCGCTGAAGGAGATAGCGAACGGCCAGGCGACGAAAATCTTTCTGCCGGCGGAAGTCAGCGGCATCCTCGGAAGTTTGGGTGGCATAGGCGAGTTGT
>JAAYCF010000104.1 GCA_012744415.1 Thermotogaceae bacterium | reverse complement strand
GTCAGAACGGCGTGGAACTCTTCTTGCAGCGCATTACTGACTTGTGCGTAGAACGGCGTAACCGGTCGCGGCACGGCATTGATCATAATCGGATACAGGGTTTCCACGATCGCGTTGGCTCTTAACACCATCGGGTTCGTGTAGACGGCGATGCGGGTCGGCGCGTTTCCGGCCACTAAGTTTCGAACGATCTGCGCAGATTCCGAGGTCATAAATTGCGCGAATTGAACCCCCGCTTCCTGTTCGGCTTTCGAGGCGAACGGATTCACGAAGACCATCCAACCTCCGAGCGTCGCCGCGCCGCCGGTTCCTTTCGGGCCTTTCGGCATCGGGATCATACCGTATTTTCCTTTCACCGCCGATTGGTCGCCGGCCATGTTGGAAGGAGAATGGCAGTAAGGCCAGTTTCTCATAAAGACGGCATTCCCTTGTTGGAAGGCCATGCGGGCATCTTCTTCCATGAAGGTAAAGACTTTATCCGGAGAAGCGCCGGATGTGATCAATTCTCTCATGAACTCCAAAGCCTGGATGACTTCGGCGCTGTTCACTTTCACGTTGCCGTTGCCATCTATGATCTCTCCGCCGTTCGAAGCGATGAATTCAACGGCGTCACAGACTAATCCTTCGTATTGGGCTCCTTGGAAGACAAAACCATCGATGCCTTCTTTTTTCGCGATGGTCGCCGCGATGGTTTTCAACTCTTCCCAGGTAGTCGGCGGTTTGTATCCGTATTTTTCGAGCAAGTCGGTGCGGTAGTACAACAGACCGCCATCGGTAAAGCTCGGCATCGCGTAAACCTTGCCCAAATAGGTTGCCGATTTGATGGTTCCGGGAAGGAACTTATCCTGTTCGGATTTCGGGAAGTAGGGGGTAAGATCCAGCGCCCATCCCGCGGCGGCAAACTCCGCCGGCCAAATGACGTCTCCCAAATAAACGGTCGGATGGGGGTCTTTCGCCCCGAAGCGGGTCACAAGAGCGGTGTGTTTGTCATCGGTGGACCAGGATTGAAGCAAGAATTCGACTTCGATTTCATCTTGGGAGCTGTTGAACAGCTTAGTTAAAACGGCTTCCGCAGAATTCGGGTCGTTATCCCCGAAGTACGTGATTTTGGTCTTCGCAATTCCGATTGCAGAAAAGGCGAGAACCAAGACGAGCAACGTAATCAATACTTTTTTCATGCTGACACCTCCAAAATGTGATTGGTTCCTATAAACTACAGATTTGTACTTGACATAAAGACATAGAAATCAGGCCCGCGATTTCTATGACATAAAAAACCATAACCAGATAAACGCAATCGGATCGACCCTGGATGATAATCCTTCAGGTGGTAACAAAATAAGCTGAACCCTCTCAAAGAGTATTCCGATAGAAGTCTTGAGAATGGAATAACAATGGCATTTCATGTTTCCAGTTCTTAATTATATACCATAATCCGGAAAATACCAAAAATAAAGTAACATTTTTCGGATTTAGCTGAAAATTTTTTTCAGAACGAAGCGCCGGAAGAAACCCAAAAGCCCCCCGAAAAGGGGGGGCACTAAGCGGCAGGAGATTATGCCTTGACCATTCCGCGGAAACGGAAGATCCCCGCTGAAAAGAGGCAGAAAGCAAATAAGATTAAGATCAGGGCGTTCGGAATGACGGAGAGGAATCCTTCGGATCGGTTCAGTTTTTCGATACCGTTCACGACCCAATACTGAGGAGCCAGAACAGCCAGTTTGTTGATAAAGGCCGGCAGAAACTCTTTCGGAACGAGCGTGCCGCTGATCATCCCGGTGGGGATGATGATCAGATTGGAGACGATAGAAATCATAGAAGGATGACGGCAGATTCTACCAACCAACACACCGAGGCTCAGGGTTACCAGAAGGAAACAACCCGTGAGCAGGATCCCTCCTAAAACATTCCCCTGGATCAGCGGTACGGGAGAAAAGGCCGATCCGATGATGAACAGCAAAAGGGTCTGCAAAGCGTACAAAACCAACATCGAGCCGAGAATCGAAATCGTGATGCCGGTAGGGCTGTTTGGCGTCGCATAAAACCGGAACAACAGGTTCTTTTGCCGGAGTTGGATGATATCGGACGCGAAAAAGGAGGTGGAAAACATCATAATGAGGACAATAATGCTTAAAACAATCGTATTGGTCGAGCCTTTCTCCTTATCGGGCATGATCAGGGCAATCGGGTTTTCGGCATCTGAATGATCGGAAGCCTCTTGTCCCGAATAGTCACGAAGCCATTCTTCTCGAACTACCTTATGCACAGCGCTTTGGAGACTCCCTGCGATCATTCCGGAAGGAATGGTTTTTAGAACGCTGAACAAAAGCTCTTCGGGAGTTTCGGAACGAAGGCTTTCGGAGAAGCCTTTCGGTATGGTCAGCAATGCTGAGATCCGCCTATTTTCGAATAGAAACTGCCCTTGACTTTCCGCATAGACTGAAACGGCGTAATTTTTGTCCACTCTCAACCGTTCGATCAACTGCTCAGAGATGGCGCTTTGCTCCAAGTCGATGACACCCAGAGAGATCTGCTGAGTGACCTCTCCTCCGTTAACCATGAGGGACAAGATCAAGATCCCGATAAGCGGGAGGGAAAAGATCGTGAGAATGAGGATGGGGTCCTTCAAAACCCGTCTTAAGTTCGCAATCATCACGTTCAAATTCATTCTATATCACCTCTTTTTTCGTAAAAGCAAACCAACCGATAAAGGCCATCACCGTTGATACTGCTAAAAGGATAAACGCGCGGCTTGCCTCTTGATAAGGATGCCCCAGAACAAGCCCTTCATAAAGTTTGAATAATTGGTAATTTGGCAAGAAATTGGCAATCTTCTCCATCGTCGGCTCCTGATTCACCGAATAGAAAGCGCCTCCCAGATAGAGCATCACAAACAAAGCCGGAAGGATAAAGGCGAGCCCCGTTTTATTGGTTTTGAACAATCCCCCCGCTAAAGATTGGAAAGCCGAGACAACCAAAGCCTGGAGCGCGGCTATTCCGAAAAACGGTACGATGGCGATTGAGGATCTTAAAATGAGCCCGAAAACAATCGCAAAGTATACTAAGATCCCGGCAAAAAATATAATAAAATTCGACAGGAAGTTCGACCAATAGAGGGTGGACTTTCCAATGCCGGCCGTGAAAGCGCGCGCCAACAATTTTTGTTCCCGATCCCGGAGGAATTCAGTCGAAAACATAAAACCGAATGCGGCGAATAAAGAGATCAGGAAGTACTCGATCGTCGACAAGACCCGGATGTCTTCCCGGGCGATCTCGCGAAAGAGGGGGCGTGCGGCGAAGGTCTCCCATACTTTTTGAAAGCTCTCCGC
>JAAYCF010000103.1 GCA_012744415.1 Thermotogaceae bacterium | reverse complement strand
GCGAAAATCCTACAGAACATCACGATCGGAACTGCGTCGGTCGTCGGCGCGAACAGCCTGGTCTTGCGCAACGTCCCGCCTGGGGTTACGGCGTTTGGGAACCCTGCGATTCCGAGAAAACTAACATAAGGGTTAGGCGATAAAGATAGAAGGAACGTTTATACGGCCGTCGTTACAGTTAAAGTCGTAAAAATAAGAGAACCGTGGGAAATACTGGTTTTGGAGCGCGACAGCTACGTATTTTCAGTAGGTAAGCCTTCAGGTTCGCTTCACGGGCTTCTTACGGAGCATCATTCCGAATAACCAGTTGTTTAACCACATTCGTAAAATTTTACGACATACTACGCCGGCATAAATGTCGGCGCTCCTTATAACCCGCTAATAAAGCGGTGTAAAAGTATTTCTTGCGAAGCAGCTCGCTTCCGTTTCAAAAAAGAGCGTCCCTTATTTTTACCGTATGATTGTTACAGCCGCCCCGCGAAGGTAACCTCAGGGTATCCTTTTTGGCGAGCGGCTTATTCCCCGCTTCTTTTTTTCCCGGTAAGCGCTTGAAGCGTCCAATGCCCGTTTGCCCACGCTTTCAGGTTCGCCAATCGTTCACCGTTGTCGCCATGTTCCGGATCATCAAAATAGTCCTTCAGGGTTACGCAGGGCATTTCGGGGCACAGACCGCAGTGCGGATACCCTTTACTCAACGCGCATCGAGCCACCTCGCACGTTCCCCAGAACATCTTTCACTTCGCTGCCAGGCAACCGGGGCAGTTCGTTTTGTCTTTCCACGCGCAAGTTCCGCAATAGGCGCCGCACATACCAATGAATCGCTGATCCAAAGCCCTTCACCTCTTAATCTCCCTTCGATACCTCTCGAGGGTCTATCGACTTCTCGACCGACTTTCAAAATTATACGCGTCGGAGAGTGCTTTTTCAAATTGAGGAATTCCTCTTGTGGTATCAATTCTTGTTAATCGATCGGCTTGGCTTAACGGAAACATCCAAGAAGTACCAAATCTTTGAGTAAATTAAAGAATTTTTCGCATAATTGGATTTCTTTCGCGAATCTATTGACCAGGATCGGATTGCTTGAGCTTAAAAATCATGTTATGATACCGGTAACGTTTACGGTAATGATACCGATAACGTTTAGATGCTTTGTAAATCGCTATAAAAGCAGATAATCGATATCAGGCGAAGCGGGTGAATTATGCGTAAGCAATTTATCACGATGGCGGATGTCGCGAGAAAAAGCGGGTTTTCTATCAATACGGTTTCCCGGGCGCTCAACAACAAACCGGATATTAGTGAAGAAACGAAGGATAAAATACTAAAAATCGCCCAGGAGATCGGTTTTGTTAAAAACCGATCCGCTTCGTTGTTGCGCTCTGTCGAAACGCGCATCATCGGCGTGATTATGGCGGATTCTTCTAACCCGTTTTATTCCGAAGTCCTGAAAGGGATCGAATGGGCTTCCCGCAAATACGATTATCAGATCATTCTGGTCAACACCGAACGAAGCGCGAAAAACGAGGCGCGCGCGG
>JAAYCF010000102.1 GCA_012744415.1 Thermotogaceae bacterium | reverse complement strand
TAAAAAACCCTGCGCTCTCGCAAGAAACATTGGCGCGAAACGCCGGCGTCGTCCCCAGTATGGTGAACCGCTACCTCAAGGATTTCGAGGATGAAGGCTTGTTGATCAAAGAGGGAGAAAACCGCCGAAATATGCGGTATGTGTTGTCGGAAGACGGAAAATACCGACTCCAGTATTTGACGATCGCTTTTTTGTCCGAAGTCGCCAAGCTGTATTCGGAATCCCGGAACATTTTCGGGGATGTCTTCGATTATTTGGAACAGGCCCATTACCGGCGGCTGGTGTTGTACGGCGCCGGGATCATCGGGGGAATTCTCGTCGACGCCCTCAAAACGGAAGGGTTCGAGATGGTCGGGTTTATCGACGATTCCTCGATCAAACAGCACGACACCTTCCGCGGTTTGCGCGTGTTTGCTCCGGAAGAGGCGCTTCAGATGGACTATGACGGGGTCATCGTCGCTTCCTTTCGCCATGCCAAAAAAATAACCGCCAAGGCCTCTTCCCTGCAACTGAAATCAATTCTGATCTTTAAAATAGCCGACGATGGGAAGGTTTCACTGGCTATCAGCGACCATCCTTCCCAGCCTCAGGCGTGAAAGAGGTGAACTATGCGCGTTCCATTGTTCGACTTAACCCGTCAGTATGAGGCGCTGCGAACGGAGATCATGTCAGCCGTCGATCGGGTGTTCTCTTCAGGACAATTGATCTTATCCGAGGAAGTTGCAGCCTTTGAGACCGAAATCGCCGCCCGTTTGGGCGCCGGAGAAGCCATCGGTGTCGCGAACGGTTCCGATGCGCTGTACATCGCGTTGAAAGCCATTCATATTCGCGAAGGCGACTACGTGATCACCACACCCTACACATTTTTCGCCACGGTTTCCGCGATCGTTAGAAACCGCGCGATTCCACTTTTCACCGATATCGACCCGATCACGATGAATATCGACCTGGATCAGGTTGAGCATCTTCTCCAGACGCATCCCCAGCGGCATCGCATCAAGGCGTTTATACCGGTGCATCTCTTCGGCCAAACCTGTGACTTGGATCGATTAGCCTCCATCCGATCCGTCTACGGCCTTCGCGTAATCGAAGACATCGCCCAATCGATCGGATCGACCTGGATAGACAAGGCCGGGCGCGTCCGTCATTCCGGAACCGTCGGAGATCTCGGTACACTGTCTTTCTTTCCAACGAAAAACTTGGGCGCTTTCGGGGACGCGGGGATGATTCTTTCGTCAGACCCCGAGCTGGCGACGTTCTGCCGATCCTTTCGGGTACACGGGTCCAAAGAGCGCTACTTTCACGATGAAATCGGCGTAAACTCCCGTTTGGACGAGGTTCAGGCAGCGATCTTGCGGATTAAGAATCGTCGACTTGATGAATGGACGGAAAAACGAATCACAAACGCTGGTATCTACCATCGTCTCTTCTCAGATCAGAAAGAGTTATCCGGGCGCTTCGCCTATCCGCGAACCTATCGGGACCGACGGCATATCTTTCATCAATACGTGATCGTCTTACAAGAAGATAGACGAGAAGCGCTGAAGACGTTTCTCAACCAAAACGGAATCGGCACGTCGATCTACTATCCTTTACCTTTGCATCTTCAAAAGTGTTTCGCCTTTCTCGGCGGTCGACCGGGTGATTTCCCCGTCTCGGAACTGGCAGCCAAACGGTCGCTGGCCCTTCCGATGTTTCCGGAACTGACCGAAGAAGAAATTGGCTATGTGGCGGATCGAATGAACACCTTCTTCCGACAACACCCGGCTAACGACACATCAGACGAAAAGGAGTGATACGGGTGTCGGTTTCGAAAAACGCATCCATCCATTCGACAGTCGTTATCGGAGAAGGAGTGGTGATCGAAGAAGGAGCGACGATCGGAGAAAACTGCCGTATCGGTCATCACGTGGTCATTCACCGTGGGACGCAGATCGGAGAAAACGTGATCGTCGGGGATCAGACCGTTCTCGGGAAAGCGCCGTCCAAAGCGGCTATGAGCGCGGTTACCGTAGATAAAACCTTCGCACCCCTTCAGATAAAGAGCGGATGCGTCATCGGGGCGCTATGCGTTCTCTATTGCGGAACCGTTCTGGCAGATCAGGTCTTCGTCGGCGATTTGGCCTCGATCCGGGAAGAGGTGTCCATTGGTCAGCGGACGATCATCGGAAAAGGCGCCACGGTCGAAAATCGCACCGCGATCGGCGCGCGCTGCAAGATCGAAACGAACGCCTACATTACCGCTATCTCCCGGATCGAAGACGATTGCTTCATTGCCCCGGAAGTCACCTTCACGAACGATAATTTTTTAGGGCGGACCGAAGAGAGGAAAAAACGCTTTAGAGGGGTGACACTCAAGCGCGGCGCTCGTATCGGCGCGAACGCGACGGTGCTTCCGGGCTTGACGATAGGCGAGGATGCCCTGTTGGCGGCCGGAAGTGTGCTCACGAAAGATCTGCCGCCAGGCAAAATATTCTTGGGAGTTCCGGCGCGATACTTTGGAGATGTGCCCGAGGCGCAATGGCTTAGAAACCAAACATTTTTTATAGAAAAAGCGAAAGAAGGGGATGAGGGATGTTAATCGAAAAAGTCGAAGGACGAACAGCCGTGATTGGCGTGATCGGGTTAGGGTACGTGGGTCTTCCCCTGGCCGTCGAAAAGGCAAAAGCAGGGTTCACGGTTATCGGGTTTGATATTCAGGAACAACGGGTGAAAATGGTCAACGAGGGCCACAATTATATCGGGGACGTCGTGAACGAGGACCTGGAACAGTTGGCGAAAAGCGGGAAGTTGCAAGCGACGACAGACTTCGAAAGCCTTCGCGAGTGCGATGTCGTGGCGATTTGTGTGCCCACTCCGCTGGATGTCTTCAAACAACCGGATTTGTCTTATGTGATTCGTTCGACCGAAGAGATCGCCAAACGATTGCACAACGACATGCTGGTCGTATTGGAGTCGACGACCTATCCTGGAACGACCGAAGACGTGATGAAGCCGATTTTGGAAGAGACCGGCTTGGTATGCGGAAAAGACTTTTACTTAGCCTTCAGCCCGGAACGGGTGGATCCCGGCAATCTTCGCTTTAAGACCAAGAACACGCCGAAGATAGTCGGTGGTTACGGCGACCTCTCCACAAAAATCGCGAAATCCCTATACGAGAAAGTGCTCGATGCGTCGGTCTTTACCGTATCCAGTCCGAAGGAAGCGGAAATGGCGAAGGTTTTGGAAAATACCTTTCGCATCGTCAATATCGCGCTCATCAACGAGATGGCGATCGTTTCGGAGAGAATGGGAATCAATCTTTGGGAGGTTATCGACGCCGCAGCGACCAAACCCTTCGGGTTTATGCCCTTTTATCCGGGCCCCGGTGTCGGAGGGCATTGCATTCCGATAGACCCTTTCTACCTGACTTATATTGCGCGAAAATACGACTATCATACGCGATTGATTGAAGCAGCCGGCGAAATCAACGACGCTATGCCCCAGTACGTCGTCGAAAGATTGATGAAGCTGTTGAACCTAGAACGGAAATGCTTGAACGGGGCAAAGATCATCATGCTGGGGATCGCCTATAAAGGGGACATAGACGATATGCGCGAATCGCCCGCCTTGAAAGTGCTCGAGCTTTTAGAAGGCGCGAAAGCGGAGGTAACCGTCATCGACCCGTATGTCACCGCTTTCAAATGGAAAGACGGCTTACGGAAAACCGACCCGCTCCAACGAGATCAGTTGGGCGAAGCCGATGCCGTGGTCATCACCACCGCCCACAAGAACGGTGTCGACTATCGGACGGTCTGTGAGGAAGCGCGTTTGGTTTTCGACACGAAAAATATCCTCAAAACGCTCGATGTGGACCGCTCGCGCGTTTTCGTTCTCTAAAGGGAGGATTGGGGATGAGAATCCAAGCTGCGTTGATCGGGTGCGGGCGTATCGGATCGAAAAAACACCTTGAGGCCTTTTTGGTAAACAGGGAATTGCTTGATCTGACAGCCGTCTGCGACCTGAAACGAGAACGCGCCGAACAGATCGCCGAAACTTATGCCGCTCGAACCGGCAAACGACCGGCCGTCTTTACGGACTACCGGAAAGCATTGGACCGAGAGTTGGAAATGGTGACCATAGCAACCGAAAGCGGATATCACTATGCCATCGCGATGGACTGTCTGGAAAGAAAGGTTCACACGTTGGTAGAGAAACCGATGGCGCTCAGCGTTTCCGAGATGGACCAGATGATTCGGCGGGCGAAGGAGCATTTGGTCAAATTGGGCGTATGCTTCCAAAACCGTTTTAACCCTTCCGTTCAAGAGGTGGCGAAGAAGATGCGCGAAAAAGCCTTCGGACGCGTCTTCACGGCCACGGCGCGGATCCTGTGGAATCGCAATGAAGCCTACTACAAACAGGCTGATTGGCGGGGCACGTGGCACCTTGACGGCGGCACGTTGATGAACCAATGCGCGCATAACATCGATCTGCTTCAATGGGTCCTGGGGGGGGAAATTGACCAGGTGACGGCGGTGATCCGAAACTATCACCATCCCTATCTCGAAGTCGAAGACTTTGGCGCCGCGTTGATCTCTTTTAAAAATGGGAGTGTCGGTATCCTGGAAGGGACTTCCAACGTGTACCCTCATAACTTGGAAGAAACGCTTTCGATATTCGGTGAAAACGGGACGGTCGTTTTAGGAGGATTGGCGGTCAACAAAATACAGACGTGGCAGTTCCCTGGAGAATCCAGCCATCCGTTCAGCGCTTTGCCCGATCCGGAAAGCGTCTATGGCTCCGGGCATATCCCGTTGTTTAAGGATTTTTACGAAGCGATCACGCAGGACCGAGATCCTTATATTACCGGGGAGGAAGGGAAAAAGGCAGTCGAGATTATCCTCGGGATCTACCAGTCTCATAAGGAAAAGCGGGCGATACCCTTCCCGCTGGGACCCTTTCGATCCACTGATATGGCAGGGGTTACGCTGTAGTTTTCGTACTTTCGTTTCAAAAAAAACGCCCGATCATATATCGGGCGTTTTTTGACAGTCAACGCGAAGCTTGATTTTAGTCTTCTCCTCTTTCTCCCATCTCGTGGTTGACCATCATGATTCCCTGGGGTTTGTCTCCAAACATTTTCAGCATTTGTACGTATTCGTCCACAGAAGCTTCCTCTTCCACTTGCTCCATCACGAACCAGTCGAGCATTACTTCGGCGGATTTATCCTTAACCTCTCGAGCCAGATCGACTAAGAAGTGAATTCGGCCGGTTACATGTTGCTCATGTTTAAAGGCCGCCTCCATTGCCGCGAGGGGACTATCCCACTCGACGGGTGGTTTTTCGATGGCTTCGAGAACGACTTTTCCCATTCTATCGATGATGAAATCGTAAAACTTTCGCGCGTGCTTTACCTCTTCTGACGCCTGGACGTCCATCCACTTGGCGAATCCTTTGAGATTGCTCGCGGCAAAGTAGGCCGCCATCGATTGATAAAGGTACGCAGAATAAAGCTCTTCGTTGATCTGTTTATTCAGTTCCATTTCCATTTTCGGATTTAACATCTTTATTCCTCCTTTTTTCTCTCTTTCTTTTTTATTAGACGGAAAAGGGTCTCAAAGTTATTCTTAAAGAACAAGAAAAATTATATATTTATTTAAGTTACACTTGAGATTCCATCGCCACCCTATCGATAAAGCTTTTCCGCTGATCAAGCGCCTGTTTTTTGAAAACTCTTGGGGCGTTTGTATTTGAGTTTTCTTTCTGATATAATGGAAGTGGTGTCAGGCGATCTTTGAAAAACCATTCGCGCATCCGAAAAGCCATCGACCAAAAATACGTCACCTTATGAAGTGATAGCGGAAAGATTATATCACAATTTTTCTTATGAATTTCATTATGAGAACGAGGGAGGCTGATGGAGATGCTTTATAGAGTAGAAGTCAACGAAGAAGGCCGCGTCAAAACGTATACCATCGAGGCGAATAATCGAAAAGAGGCCAAGCTGAAAGTCAAGAAAGAGTTAAAGAAACCGGTAATAGGCGTGCAGTTGCTTGAAAAAGCCATATAGAAAAAAGGGTGGGAAACCACCCTTTTTTATTGGATCGTTTATCCTCCTGCCGCCTCTTAAGATGATTCGATCGGTGAAGAAAAAGCGGCACGATGACCCCTTGAGACAACCGATAACTTAAGCTCCGGAAATTTGTCGAATGCGAGCGAAATTTGGTACAATCACCTGTGAAAGATCCGAAAGAAGGAGCTGAAGCATGGAAGCTTTGATAGGGACAACCGTCCTTGTGGTTCATAGAGGTAAGCAAACCGTAGTCGGTAGCGATGGACAGGTGACCTTAGGACAGAGCATCATGAAAGCGAAAGCCCGAAAGGTTCGGAAATTAGGGGATGGTAGAGTCATTGCGGGTTTTGCCGGATCAGTCGCGGATTCGATCACCCTTTTTGAGAAATTTGAGGAAAAGTATAAGAAACACTCCCAGCAACTCCAACGCGCTGCCGTCGAGCTGGCCAAAGAGTGGCGGACCGACCGGATACTGCGCCATTTGGAAGCGTTTTTGATCGTTGCGGATGCCGAATCGATCCTGGTGATCTCCGGGAACGGGGAGGTTATCCAGCCGGACGAGGAGTTCGTCGCCATCGGTTCAGGATCCGGTTACGCTTTGGCCTCCGCGAAAGCGTTGTATCGAAATACCGACCTGGACGCGAAGGAAATCGTCATACAGTCTTTGCAAATAGCCAGCGAAATCTGTATCTATACCAACCAAAACTTCTCCTTTGAAGAAATCGTCGTTCCCTGAGCGCCGGGCGCATCCGGTAACAGGTGAGTCGTGTTTCTTACCTTTTTCTTTAAGCGATTGATCACCGGGTTCATCACGATACTCGCGGTTGCTTTGCTATCCTTTTTCATCTTCAATATGCTCCCCGGAGACCCGGCTCTCGTGATGCTCGGCCTTGACGCGGACGCGGGGGCTTTAACCGCGTTGCGAAAAGAGCTGAATCTGGAGGAGCCTGGCATCATTCGATTTGGCCGTTGGATAGCCGATCTCTCTTCCGGAAATCTTGGCCGTTCGATTACCTATCGAAAACCGGTCTTACAAGTGATCCTGGAGTCCCTCCCTCCGACCATGTCGATTGCGATCGTCAGTTGCGTCATGACCCTTGTCTTTTCCCTACTGCTGGGGATGTTGGCGGTTAAATATCATAATCGTTTTGCCGATTATTTCCTCACCTTAGGGGCGCAGCTCGGCATCGTCATCCCCTCTTTCTGGATGGGGATTCTACTGCTTTTCGTGTTTACCTTGAAACTGGAATGGTTTCCCTTCGGACAGTACGCGCCGTTACGAGCCGGGTTTTTTCCCTGGTTTCGGACCATTTTTCTGCCTTCTCTTTCCGTTTCTTTCGTAGCGGTTTCGATGATGATGCGCATGGTGCGAACCTCCTTGCTCGAAAACGCCCGTGAAGACTTCGTCCGGACGGCTAAGAGCAAAGGAGTTCCCCGTAATAAAATCATCTACAAACATATACTTAAGAATGCGATGGTCCCCATCGTGACCTTATTCGGCCTTCAGGTTTCTTCTATTCTCGCGGGAACGATTATTATTGAAAACGTCTTTTCTATCCCCGGTATCGGGCGGCTCTTGCTGATAGCGGTCCAAAGGAGAGACCTGCCGGTGGTGCAGGGGATCGTGCTCTGGATGGCGGCGATGACCGTCGTCATCAACGTCGTGACCGACTTCGCGCATATGCTTCTGGATCCGAGAGTGTCGTTATGATGAAAGCGGAGAAGAAGAGAAAGACCGTTTTCGCCAATGCTGAGGACTTTCGACGAACCTACCGAAAGATGCGCCGTCATCGCAGTTTCGTCATCGGTGTCCTTCTCTTTTTCGCCTTGTGTCTGCTGATGACGGCGAGCTTTTTCTATACGCCCTACGACCCGTACGCAATGAACGCGAGAGAGCGCTTTCAACCGCCTTCGTGGAAGCATCCGTTCGGGACCGATGATTTCGGAAGGGATACCTTCAGCCGGTGCATGGTCGGCAGTCAAAACGCGCTCATGGTGGGGTTGATCTCGACGGCGATATCGCTGGGATTCGG
>JAAYCF010000009.1 GCA_012744415.1 Thermotogaceae bacterium | reverse complement strand
TTTTGGAAAACGGGGAAATCCTGGAAGAGGGAACTCATCTGACGCTGATGCAAAAAAACGGGCGATATGCCGCGTTGATGCGGATGCAGACGGAGGAGGAGCCCCAATGACCCTGATGCGATTTCTTCTTCGATACATCCGCCCTTACGGATTTGCCTACTTTTTCGGCATCATCGGGATGGGCGCGGTGAATTTAGTTCTCAACGTCTATCTCGCGTCGATTCTGGGGTCGATCACCTCGAGCATGATCCGGTTCGACCAATCGCTTCTCATTCAGTCCATCATGCACATTCTCTGGCTGCTTCTGGGTGGGGGCCTGCTACTGTGGTTTTCCGCGATAACCCTCGTTCATAGCGAAATAAAGGTGGAGCGGGATTTGCGTTCCGACCTTTTCGGAAAGATACTGACCATTCCGTTACGGAGATTCGAAAGCCTGACCTCCGGCGAAATCCTTTCCCGTTTCAATAACGATTTGTCGGAAACTTCGCAATTGTTGAAGAATTCTCTGCAATCATTGGCGACCGTCCTGTTTTACGGGGCGGGTTCTTGCGTCGTCGTGTTGATCTTGGATTGGTTCATGGGGTTACTGATCATCGGTCTGGCCCTGCTATTTTTCGTTCTGAATCTTCCGTTCTTAAAACCGTTACAAAACCAAAGCCAGATGGTTCAAGAGTTGAAAGCTTCCTTTTTGAACACGTTCAATCAACTCGTGACGGGGCAAACAGTATTGCGACACTTCAACATCGCCGATTGGATGATGAACCGGATCGTTAAAAGCAGCCGGCTCCTGCGTAGCGCCGGAATCCGTCGAAACACAACGGAGACGCTGCGGTTTTCGTTCGAAAACGTTTCCTATTGGTCCGTCGTGCTCCTCGTGGTCGTCGGGGGTTTTCGCGCGATCGACGATCCGACCTATTTGCCGACCTTGGTCGCTTTGATACAAATGCAAAATGGCGTCTCTTTCTTTTTTACCCGAATCTCACTGGTGATCTCGGAGATTCAGCGCCGTTTTTCGGGAGTCGATCGGATTCGAGAGATGATCGAAGCTCCAGATGAACCGAAACGCTTCCTTATGGAAGGGAGTCCCTCTACGCCGGCGCCGGTTTCTGACGCTGACGGAGGTCTTTTGGTGGAAGACCTCTCTTTTTCTTATTCCGAAGGCGCTGGTCCTACGCTGCGCGGAATCGGTTTTCGCGTTCCGGAAGGTAAAACGGCAGCCTTTGTCGGTCCTTCCGGAAGCGGAAAAAGCACGCTTTTTAAACTGCTGCTCGGCCTCTATCCTTTCCGGTCGGGAGTCATCCGGTATCGTGGCCAGTCGATCGATTCGTTGCCTCTGGATCAATGGCGGGCGTATTTTTCCTATGTGCCGCAACTGCCCTATCTTTTTTCCGGATCGATTCGCGATAACCTGGTGGCGGTAAACCCAAACATCGGTGAGGAAGAGATCGGCAAAGTCATTGATTCCGCCAATGCCGCGGAATTTATCCAAGAGTTGGATCAAGGGGTGGACTCGGAATTGCTTGAAGGCGGTCTCAACCTTTCCGGCGGCCAACGGCAACGGGTTGTCCTCTCGCGAGCATTTTTAGAAGATGCGCCAATCCTGCTGCTGGACGAAGCGACGAGCGCATTGGACACGGAATCCGAGCGCGCCGTTCAGGAAGCGCTAAGCCGCTTGAGCGAAGGAAGGACGACCCTCGTTATCGCCCATCGTCTTTCGACCGTTCGAAAAGCCGATGTTTTGTTCTTTTTAGAAGCCGGCGCTATCGTTGAATCCGGTTCTCATCAAGAATTGATGAAGATACCGAACGGAAAGTATCGGCAGATGGTGGAAGCCGGTATTCTGAAAAACGACTCGGAGTGACCGCACATCTCCCGAATCATCGCGAACAAGGTGGTTGCTTATGAAAAAAACCGTTCTATTGTTGCTATCCTTGATTCTGTTCGCCGCGCTCATCGCCGCCGAACCTCCTCTAAAGATCGGATTTCTTTATGTGGGTCCCATCGGTGACGAGGGGTGGAGCTACGCCCATGACCTTGGACGGCTGTCTTTAGAGGCGCATTTTGGAACGCGCATCGAAACCGTTTACCGCGAATCCGTCCCGGAAGGAGCGGAAACCGGCCCCTACGTGGAGCAGTTGCTCCAAGAAGGGTGCTCGGTGATCTTTGGCACCAGTTTCGGATTTATGGACGCTTTGTACGACTGCAGTCTCCGCTACCCCAAGGCGCACTTTTTCCACTGTTCGGGGTACAAGACGGGATCGAATATGTCCGCCTATTTCGGACGGATCTACGAACCTAGTTTTCTCGCCGGCTTGGTGGCTGGCAGCATGACCCATTCCGGAAAAATCGGATACGTTTCTCCGGTTGCGATACCGGAAGTGATTCGCATCGCCAACGGCTTCGCTTTGGGCGTGCGCGCGATCAACCCTTCGGCGCGCATCTATCTGATGTGGACCAATAGCTGGTACGATCCCGCACTGGAAGAATACGCCGCTCAGTCACTGATCGAACAAGGATGCGATGTTCTCGCCCAACAAACCGACTCCTCCGCGCCCGTTATCACAGCGGAAGAACGGGGTGTCTGGACAGTGGGGTATAACTCCGATATGCGCGCCGAAGCACCAACGAAAATGCTGACTTCACCGGTGTGGGATTGGGGATTCTATTACAAAGAAGTGGTCGGAAAGATACTTGAAGACTCTTATCGTCATGGCAACTACTGGGAAGGGCTGGCTTCGGGCATCGTCCTGCTGACACCTCTCTCGGACAAGGTTCCCGAGGAAACGCGTCAGATCGTGCACGACTATGAAACCCGTCTGTTCGCGGGAACCTTCCACCCGTTTCAGGGTCCTCTGCATGATCAAGCGAACCGGCTGCGGATACCAGCCGAACGCGTAATGACCGATGCGGAACTGCTATCGATGGATTGGTTCGTGGATAATGTCATCATGGCCGTTCCGTGAGGAAAAGCCGCACTCCGTCAATCCGTCCCGATTAGTGGCGAGCGCCTTAACGGCTCAGCAATTCGATCACGGCGGCGGGTGATATGCGCAGCAGGGCTTGAGCCGCAGCCCCGCGTATGAGGCTATCCTCGGATTCGTCGTTCATAATCCGCTTTAAGCTTTCGATCGCGTAACTGTACCGCACTTTGGCCGACTGCTCGATACCGGTTTTCCGAACGTGGATCTCTTCCTTTTTTTCGTTGATTCGTTCCACAAGGTTCGCGTATTCGTCTTCGAGCTTCAGACGAGAGATCGCTTTCATAACCGCTTTTCGCACTAAATAACTATGATCTTGGAGCAACCGTTCGATGAAATTTTCCAACTCGTAGTCCAATAATCGCGCCAGAGCGTCCACCGTCGCAGCCCTCACTTTCTCGTCGGGATCTTCGAGTTTTTCGCGTAAGATCGTCACTGTCGTCGGTTCGGAAACCTTACCGAACCCTTTTACAGCCGCCAGGCGGATACTCCCCTCTTCGGCTTCCAGCCATTTCGCAAGGAAGCTAATGACCGTGGCGGGGCTTTCAAGATTTATTTCAACGTAAAGGGGGATCAGCGTTGGATAATGAGCGCGCAGCCGCGGATCATCGAAGGCTTGGAGAAGGGCGGACTGTATGGCGTCGTACGGCAGGTACTTGAGGATCGCCAGCAGCGCTTTTTTCTCTTTCTCCGGATAGCGGTCAGAAGAAAGCATCTCCGGAAAAAACTTCAACACGAAGGCCGGCCGAAAGACCAACAGCTTTAACAAAGCGGATTTTCGCGCTTGGGGAAAGACGGTTTCGTTAACGATCTTCTCCAACACTTCCGGATCTTCCGTCTTTTCTATATAGGCCTGGTAGGCTTCTGCTCTGACACTCAAATGCTTGTCTTCCAAAAGCGGTTGGATATCCTTGGAAAGAAGGTCCGAAGCGGCGATCTTCAACACCCGAGCCCGGAGTTTCGGCGACGGGTCCTCGAGTAAGGCCTTAAGTCGTTCCGGATCAGGGTTGATCGCGTAGAAGGCGTTCAAAGCACTCAGCCGCACTCGATCATCCGGGTCCTTCAACAACTGTTCGATCACGGGTTGCTGGTTTTGGGTACCCGTTTCTTTGATGTATTCCGCAAGGGCTCTCCGTATACGAAAATCCGAGTCGTCCGCAAATTTAAGAAGATACTCCGACCACGTGCCCGTCTTTTTCAACCCGTTGATCCCTTGCAAACGGACCGAAGCCTGAGGCGAGTCCAACAGAGCCATGTATTGCTTGCTCAACCGTGTGATTTCCCTCGAATGGTATTCCATCAATAACTCTTTCGCCATTTTAAATGACATATAGAACTCCTTTATTCATCGTGTGTGACCGCGCTGATAACCAGACCAAACCCGCCCAAATAGGCTAACATAGAACTACCCCCGTAGCTGATGAACGGGAGCGGTATCCCGGTGGGAGGAAAAACGCCCAGCACGACACCCACGTTGATGATCACCTGAATCAGCACCAGATACGCGTATCCAACGACAATAAGCTTTCCCGCAGGACGGTTGATTCCCTTGATCGCCGCGTGAATCAGACTTCTCGCCATCAAGTAGTAAAGAATCAGCAGAAAGGCCATTCCGACGAATCCCAACTCTTCTCCCAAAATGGCGAAAATGAAGTCTGTGAATTGGACGGGCAAAAGGTATTTATAGTCCCCAAGCGCCAGGCCACCGCCTAAAACCCCTCCAGAAGAGATCGCGTCTATCCCGATTTGAACTTGCGTATCCACGGTACTCCCTTTAAAAAAATCTAAAAAACCTCGCAAACG
>JAAYCF010000101.1 GCA_012744415.1 Thermotogaceae bacterium | reverse complement strand
GAAAAATGACTGCTGTTTTTACGTGTTATAATTCGGGATTGAAGGATAGAAGGTTAAAAAATTCGGAAACGGAGGCATTGATTTTGTATTTTTTCATAGAAACATACGGTTGCCAGATGAATGCGAACGAGTCGGAGAAGATGGCGGGTTTGCTTTCGGAAGCGGGTCATCTCTACACAGATCGGATGGAGGAAGCCGACCTCATCTTGGTTAACACGTGCACGGTTCGGCAGAAGTCCGCTGATAAGGTTTACGGGTTCATTGGACGAACCCTTGCGCTGAGGAAAACAAAACCGTCTTTGCGACTGGGGGTATGCGGGTGTTTGGCCGAAGCGGAAAATCGCGCGTTATTGCGTCGAAAGGGTGTCGACTTTGTTTTCGGCACAAGGGCTTACCCTGCCGTCGTTGAGATTGCGGAACGGGCCCACCGTTCTGAACGCTTCGCTGAACTGGGAGACTTTCTCGCGCGGGAAAACGCCTTCAGTCCGATACGGCGCTACTCCTCCCACCACGCGTGGGTCACGCTCATCTACGGGTGCGACAAGTTTTGTTCCTATTGCATTGTCCCCTACACCCGCGGTCGAGAGAAGAGCCGCGACTTTTCGGATATCTGCGCGGAAGTATCGATGCTCGCCAAGCGCGGCTATCGCGAGGTCACGTTTTTAGGGCAGAACGTAGACTCCTACGGGAAAGACTTGAAAGAGGCTTCTGTCAGTTTTGCCGACATCCTCTCCTTCGCCGCCGGTGTGGAAGGGGTGGAGCGCATCTGGTTCTTGACCTCCTACCCTAGTGATTTTACCCAAACCGCTATCGATACGATCGCGAACCACTCGAATATCGCGCGCGCGATCCATCTACCGTTGCAGTCTGGAAGCGACGCGGTTTTGAAGAAGATGAACCGCCGGTATTCCCGAGAGGAGTTCATCGACCTAACCTCTCGCGTACGAAAAGCCATTCCCGATGCGGCTCTAAGCACCGACCTCATCGTCGGGTTCCCCGGAGAAACAGAGGAAGACTTCGAACAAAGCGTCGATTTAGCTCAAACGGTCATGTTCGAGCGATTGAACCTCGCAATGTACTCACCCCGAGAGGGAACACTGGCACAGCAAACGCTTCCCGACGATATCCCGTATTCTGTCAAGAATAAACGGTTACAAATCCTTCTGGATTTGCAGAAGCGTATCAACAAACATCTCAACCAGGAGAATCTTGGTAAAAAACTGTGGGTCATCGCCGAAAAACCAACGAAGATCGGCTCAACACAACTTTACGGAAGGACGGACCGGAATCGGATCGTTATCTTCGAAGGAAGTGCCGATCTGATCGGCAAATGGGTGGAAGTCTCTATCGCGAAGGTGACCGCCGGTCCGCTTTACGGAGATATTTCGCAAATCCGCGATTGAGTTAGAGATGAAAAGAGGAAACCGATGCAATCGAATGTAAAGATCACCCCGATGGTTCAGCAATACCTGGAGATCAAAGGGCAATTTCAAGACGCAATTCTCTTGTTCCGGCTTGGAGACTTTTACGAGGCTTTCTTCGATGACGCGAAACTGGTTTCCAAAACCTTGCAGCTCGTCTTGACCGCTCGAAACAGCATACCGATGGCGGGGATCCCTTACCACGCGCTCGACAACTACCTAAAACGTCTCGTAGAAGCCGGGTTTAAGGTCGCAATCTGTGATCAGATGGAAGATCCCGCCCTCGCCAAAGGAATCGTCCGGCGAGAAGTCACCCGTGTAGTGACGCCGGGAACGGTGATCGAAGAGAACCTGGTCGATATGAACAACCATAACTTCTTGGCGTCGGTTTGCGAAGATCAGGATTTTTATGCTTGTCTACTGGATATCTCCACCGGAGAATCCTACGCGTTTGTCCGGAAAAACTGGGAACAAATATTCGACCTTTTCCAAAAAAACGGTATCACGCAGTTACTGGTTCCCGAACAACAGGATTGGGTTCTGCGGATGGCTCCCATCAAAAAACGGATGCCCTCTCTCTTCATCGAAACGCTCCCGGATTGGTATTTCCACAAGGAAGAAGCTCAGGAACAGATCAAACGGTTGTTTAAAGTGGCCTATTTAGATTTCTTGGAGTTGCCGGGACCCGCGCAAACGCTTTACGGCGCGGTCTTGAAATACTTGGAAAATCAATTTATGACCGCAGTAGACCATTTTCGTCCGCCCACCCTTATTCGCGAGCAAACAACGCTTTGGATGGACTATGCGACGATCGATCATCTGAATTTAATTCACCGGGAAAGCGGCTCCGCCGGTACTTCCTTGTACGATATCATGAATGAAACCACCACGCCGATGGGAAGCCGATTACTGAAACGGTGGATTTTGTTTCCGCTGCGAGAGGTTTCCGAGATCGAAAAACGGCTCGACCGGGTTGACATTCTTCTCTCCGATTCGTCACGTATGGAAACCCTAAGAGGCCATTTAGCCCGATACTTTGATCTGGAACGCATCGCTTCTCGCATATCCTATGGAAAAGCGAACCCGAAAGATCTCGCCGGCCTTCGCCAGTCGTTGTCCGACATCCCTTTTTTGAACGAAGTTTTAGAGGCGTATGAGGATCCAAAAGGGGCCATTCCGCGGCCGGAAGCTCTTTCGGAACTGCTAAACCTTCTTGAATCCTCGCTTCAGGAGAATCCCCACCGGATCGTGGGCGAGGGGGAGGTCATTCGGGAAGGGTTCGATCCCGAACTCGACGAGATCCGTGATCTATACTTGCACAGCGATCGCGCATTAAAAGCTTTGGAACAGGAAGAACGCGAGCGGACGGGGATCGGTTCGCTTAAAATATCGCACAATTCCGTTTTCGGATACTACATCGAGGTCTCCAAAACCCAATCCTCACGGGTACCGCCCGATTATGAACGCCGGCAAACCCTGGTGGCCAGCGAGCGGTATATCAGCCCGGCATTGAAACCCATCGAGGAAAAACTGCTCAACGCGCGGGAGCGGATGACCTTTTTGGAGAAACGCGCCTACTTACAATTGATGGAACGACTGAAACCCTTTATTCCCGAAATACAAACATTGTCCGAGCGCGTCTCTGTTTTGGACCTCGCGCTCTCATTCGCTTTTTGCGCTCAAAAAAGAGGCTTCAAACGGCCTTCCTTTTCGCCAGAGCGGCAGTTGGCGATCCGCCAGGGGCGTCACCCGGTTATTGAGCAAAACCAGGATTTTTTCATACCCAACGACCTGCATTTGGATAAAGACCATCGATTCATCATCCTGACCGGGCCGAATATGGCAGGCAAATCGACCTATTTGCGCCAGGCAGCGGTGATCACGGTGATGGCGCAGATAGGCAGTTTCGTTCCGGCGGAATCTGCGGAGCTTCCGATCTTCGATCGGATCTTCACCCGCATTGGCGCTCGAGATGACCTGAGTTCGGGCAAGAGCACCTTCTTGGTCGAGATGACAGAGACTGCCGCGATTTTGAACAACGCCACGGATCGATCCTTGATCATTTTGGACGAGATCGGCCGCGGAACGAGCACCTACGACGGGATCAGCATCGCCTGGGTCGTGTCCGAGTATATTTTGAACGCGATCGGCGCTTACTGTATCTTCGCCACCCATTACAACGAGCTGACAGAGCTGGGGGCGCTCTACCCTGGAATCCACAACTTCCGAATAAAAGTGACCGAAGAAAACGGGGAAGTGCTTTTTCTGTATAAAGTCGAAGAAGGAGCAGCCGACCGGAGCTACGGGATCGAGGTTGCGCGGATCGCTGGGTTGCCGCCAGAAGTAATTACACGCGCCAATCAAGTTTTGGAGACGATCACGACTGAAAATCGCCTTGAATCGAAAGTACGTGTTCTGGGTAGTACGGAGTTGGAAAAAATGAAACAAAAACTGTTGCGGAGCAAACGGATCAACCGCTATCAAATGACCTTTTTCGATAAGGCGGATTTCGAAGTATGATCGTAACACCCTCTGAGATGCGTGTTTTGGAACAGGCAGCCATCACACAGGAGGGTGTTCCTTCCCTCAGGTTGATGGAAAATGCGGGTATGGCCGTTGTGAAGCACTATCTTGATTCGCTCTCGAAAAACGCAAATGGCCTCGAGAAACCGGTATTGATTCTATGTGGAAAAGGGAACAACGCTGGCGACGGGATGGTCGTCGCCCGTGAGTTGCATACGCGTCAGGTGCCGGTTCATACTGCTTTTTGCATGGGGCGCGATTTTACCGGAGACGCCGAAACGGAGTACCAACGATTGATGGCATCCCAAGCGCCAACCTTCGACCTCGCCGAACCTTCTTCGATGCGTTCTGATTACAGCGTTGTGATGGACGCCCTATTAGGAACCGGGGCGAACAAATCCTTACCAAAAAAGATAGATCAATTGCTTCACACGGTCAATGCGCTGCCGGCCCGCAAAATCGCGATCGATATACCGACCGGAATCCACCCGGAAACGGGGGCGCTTATATCCGAGTATCCCTTTCAAGCCGATGAAACCTTGACCTTCCATCGGGCAAAAACCGGGCTTTATCTTTCTCCCGGCCGATTTTTCTGCGGTGAAGTAATCGTCCTTCCTATCGGGATTGCGGAGAGCGAAAAGGAAGGATCTCGAATCATCATTGACGATCGCGCCATCAGGGCGTTTTTTCCGAAACGAATCCCCTGGGGTCACAAAGGAAGCTTCGGAAAGATGGGCATTTTAGGGGGAAGCGTCTGGTACCGGGGCGCACCGGTTTTGTCAGCGAGAGCCGCTTTTAACGCGGGATGCGGGTTGGTCTACGCTTTCATCCCATCCTTCCAAGATGGGGAACGGCCCGTCCCTTTCAACCCAGAAACGATCGTTCGGCTGATTCCTTCCGAAGACGGCTTTATTTCTATGCGACAGATCGGTCAGGTGACAACCGAAATCAAAGAGATGAACGTTTTGTTGATCGGTCCGGGGTTAGGCCGTCAGGAAGAAACGATGGCGCTAGTCAGGGCGATTGTCGATCAGGCGCGTCTACCGATCGTGATAGATGCCGACGGGCTCTACGCTTTTCGTGGCGCCACTGACCTCTTGACAAGCCGTAAAGGAAGCGGACCCCTCATCCTCACCCCCCATATGGGTGAGTTCGCGACGCTCTTGAACCAGCCTGTGAAAGAAGTGGAAACCGACGCGTTGTCGAAAGCGGAAAGCTTCGCCCGAAAAAATCATTGTACGCTGGTGCTAAAAGGCGCGACAACGCTGATCGTGTCGCCGGATGGAACCGTTTATTTCAATCTGACGGGAAATTCGGGATTGGCTGTTGGCGGCAGCGGCGATATCCTTGCGGGATTGATCTCGGGGTTTCTGCCCGCCGTTCTTGAGGCGCCGGAACGAGCCGCGGCTTTGGGCGTTTACGCGATGGGAAAAGCGGCGGAACGCTATGCGATCAAACGCTGGGAAGGGAGCTTAACGCCATCGGCGGTCCTAAAAATCCTTCCTTTCGTGCTGAAAGAGTTTGAGCCGAAATGAAGCGCCTTCTTAACGATAACGAATCGATCCACGAAGGGGGCGAGTGGACAAGGGGTATCGCTCGAAGAAGAGCTTGGAGCGCCGTTTTTGGAGCGCCGACATTTATGTCGGCATGGGTTTGCTAATGACTCTTTCCACGAAGGGGACGAGTGGACAAGGAGTATCGCTCAAAGAAGAGCTTGGAGCGCCGTTTTTGGAGCGCGACAGCTACGAATCCCAGTAGGTGCGCTTTCAGGTCGGCTTATTAACGGGGTTTCTTCCAAACTGTCTCGAGAAAACACGCTACTTTCATTTTAGATTCCGAAAACCGAAGTAACGATGCGAACCTGAAGGTTCGCGCTCCGTGAAACCAGCTTATAACGCGGTATATACGAATTTTTCGCGACCCAACTCGCGTCCGCATCAAAAAAGAGCGTTCCTTATTTTTAGTTGTTTACCAACCGTAAGCGCTTAAGAGGCGGAGCGCCTGACCGTTGGAGCGCACTACGATAGGATCTCACGGCGATTGGAGCACCACTTTTTGGAGCGCCGACATTTATGTCGGCATGGGTTCTATAAGGGTATCCCCATTGCGCAGGTAAAGACGAAAGGAAACATGTTAACGATTGTTTGTTCGTTTTCGTTTTGGTGATACGCTATCGTTCCCGTAAGGCTCATACCGAACTTAAGTTCGGCGCTCCAATCGTAGGGTTGCCCATCTCAAACGCTCCATTTCCCCTCGAGATTCCTTTGTTTTAGATAGTGTTTATTTCGCAGGCGGCAGGATGTTTTCTTCGATGGCGGCCGTATAGGTTTCTTCCCCGTACTTGCCTTTGATCACGATTTTCAAGGGGAAGAACAAACCGGTCCTATTGAGTTCGGTTTCGAATGAGGAGGTTTCCGTTACGAAGGTGATTCGGTTGAAGTTGTCTGTGATCGTAACCGTTACCTCGCTATAAACGGTCAACGGTTCCCATTCAGCTTTCAGCACCGTCCCGTCCACTTTCACGTATTTGAAGAAGGTCGTCTGCGGCGTCGCGGGGTCGACCCATTTCTTGACCTCTCCTGTTTGGCTGTACGCATCCTCGACAACGATTTCGAGCGAGTGTATCTGATCGAAGGTCATCGGTATGTCTACTTCCGATTCTTTCTCAAAGGTCGGAATGGCGACCCAATCCTGCCGATCTACCTTGTATCGTCCCGACAGAAAGGATAATGCCGAGCTTCGCATCTTCGCCCGGAGAATGCCTTCGCTTTTCTGACCAGTTAAAGCCACTCTCAGATCCGGTTTTTCCGGTTTGATAAATTGCGCCGCTCTCCCTTGGATTCCATAGTCAAATTGGGGAATGATGAACAGCTCCACGGCCGTATGCGTCGCGGGCAAAAAGAATTCCGCCGATGTGGTGGCTTCAAAGGTCTCCCCTTGCACGGTAAAGAACTGGAAGGCTTCATTTAGGAAGTCCGCGGATTCGGGTGGGGAGTCAAGCGCGAAGAGGAGGCGGAGACCCTTATCGAGAACTTCGATCTGGGTAACTGTCGCCGCTGGAACCGGAGGAACGAAGAGCGTTTGATTCATCTTTTCCGAAGGCAAGGAAAGGTTCATAATCGGTTGCTGATAATAAAGGATTTCCACCGGGATTTCATCAACGTCGGCCAAATAAGGAAAGGAGACGAGGTTAGTGTACGGGTCCATTTGGATAATCCGCCCACCAACCCGGACCGATGTTTCAAAGGAATTGATCTGTGGAGGCAAGGCGATCTTAAGATTGGCTAATCGCGCTGAGAGCGTTTTTTCAAAGGTGGTCAAGCGATGGCCCTCTTGTGAAACCGGCGACAATCTAAAAAAGATCGCGTCATCCGGATTACTCAAAAGCTTTCGCATATCAACCTCAAGATAGTTCACGCTGGTTCTCTGCGAAACCCCTTGCACACTGACCTCGAATCCGGAAGGCACATAGTCTTTCAGATTTTTGACTTGCCATTTGATACGCAATAGCGGGTCGTCTATCGAAGTTTCGAGAAAAGTAACGGTCGAAAGCTCCGTAATGGGGATCTCTACACGCTCACTTTTCCGGTAAAAATCGAAAGAACGATCAAAATTCAACTCTGTCGAAACGATGTTCATTTTATCCAACGAGACCGTCAATTGGTAAGCATCAATCTTGAGCCCTTTTAGCGTTAAACGCGGGGAAGCGGGAGAAACCGTCTGCTGTTGCTGAACAGTACCATTTTTTATTACAACCTGAAAAGGAGTGTCCTTGTCGAGTCCGGGATAGAACAAAAAATCAATCGTGAGGTCTAAACGGCTCGTCAAAACCAACTCGACCAAAGCAAATCCGAGCGCTGCTAAACCCAAAATAATCATCGCTTTCAATACTCGTTGTTTCAAGAAGACACCCCTCGTTTGATGATAGGCGTTAAAAAAAGGGGAGGCCTGACCCGCGCTTCCCCATACCGCCTATTTAGCGTTCTATTTCTTACCCGGATTATCTTCCTTTTTAAACAACTCGCCTATGCCACCCAAACTTCCGAGGATGCCGCTGACTTCCGCCGGCAGAAAGATTTTCGTCGCCTGGCCGTTCGCTATCTCCTTCAGCGCCTCCAGATAACGAACCGCAATGACATCGTT
>JAAYCF010000008.1 GCA_012744415.1 Thermotogaceae bacterium | reverse complement strand
TGATCGGATTCTACCGAGAAAGTAAAATCGTTCAACCGGCCGATGTTTCTGGGGTTCATAAAATGTTCGGTCAATAATGGCGAGTATTTATTGATCATTCCGGTAATTCCTCAGTTGCTTAACGGATTTTTTCAAAATCTCACAAAAGAAATCGATCTCTTCCTGCGTATTTTCTACCCCCATGGACACCCGTATCGTGCCATTGGCATAGGTTTCATCGATCCCGAGGCTCTTGATGACATGCGAATATCCCCTTTTGGCCGAATGGGACTGACAAGCCGAAGCAGTCGAAACCGCGATGCCGTTCATGTCCAACAACTCCATCAGCGCCTCTCCGTTGATATACTTAAAACTCAGGCTCAATAAACCGGGCACGCGTTGTTTGGGATGGCCATTCAAACGGAAGTCGCCGATCTCTTCGCATTTTTTTAAGATTTGAGCCGTCCATCGCTCGTATCGATAGTGTGTGCGGGTGAACAATCGCGTCGATATTTTCAAGGCCAAAGCCATAGCGATCGCATCGGGGACGTTTTCTGTTCCGGAGCGCAGCCCGCGTTCGTGGCCGCCACCTTGAAAGAGCGGAAGCGCTTTCACGTCTTTTCTCAGGTAAAAAAACCCAATGCCTTTAGGACCGTAAAATTTATGGGCTGAAGCCGAAAGCATGTCGACTCCAAGCTCTTGAACATTCACTGCTATCTTACCGAGGGCTTGCACGGCATCGGTGTGCACCAAGGCGCCTTTTTCGTGGGCTAATGCGGCGATTTCCCTTAACGGTTGTATCGTGCCGATTTCGTTATTCGCAAGCATCACAGATACCACATAGGGTTTTTCTACCAATAAGGCTTTTAAGGCTTTCAGATCGACGATCCCCTCATTATTGACCGGCAAGAAACGAGCCGGGTGCCCTTTTGACGCTAAAGCGTTCACGGTTTCTAATACCGCTTCGTGTTCGATTATAGAGGTGATCACCGGTTGCAAGGGATAGAAGGATTCCGTCCCGAATAGCGCCAAGTTGTCCGATTCTGTCCCTCCGGAAGTGAAGAATAGCTCCTCGGGTTCAGCCCCGATCGTTTTCGCTATCTCTTCTCGCGCCTTTTCGAGAGCTTGACGGGCTTTTTGGCCCGCCGAGTGCAAAGAGGAAGCGTTTCCATAAAGGTTGGTGTAAGACTCCTGGATAATCTTGAGGACCTCCGGAAAAGGGGGGGTCGTCGCGGCGTGATCCAAATAGACCTCTCTCATCAGTATTCCACAACCTTTATCTCTATCTTTTTTACGCCGGGTAGAACTTCGAGATGCTCATCGATTTCTTCCAAAACATTTTGTTTAAATAGATCCGTCTCTTCGATCGAAATTTCGATCGTGATCACTCCTTCTTCGAAAGAGAGATATCGGATCATATTCGTATCCACGATATTAATCCCGTTCTTAGGATAGATGACTTTTTTCAACTCATCCAGAATCATCATTTCGTCGACTTTTCGCTCTTGCTTGATTCCGGTCGTCTTTTCTTCATAATCCTGGATTGCGGCTCTCAGCCCGTCAATCGCCAGGACGGAACAGTGTATCTTCACCGGGGGCAACCCACCCAACTCGTCCACAGCATTTTTCCACGTAATCGCTTTCGCTTCGTTCAATGACTTTCCTTTTGCCATCTCCGTAATAATGGATCCCGTCGCGATGTTGGAAGCGCATCCGTAGGATAAAAACTTGATATCCGTAATACGATCCTCACGTATCTTTAAAAACATCGAAACTTGGTCCCCGCAAGCTGGCGACCCGACGGTCGATTGACCGTCCGCATCTTCTATCATCCCAATGTTTTTCGGGTTTCGGAAATGTTCTAATACTTTCTCTGAATACTTAATCACTGCCAATGCTTTACCTCCTTCATAACCGGCAACCATTCTCATTCTGTGGATCCGTTTTCCTCATTTGCGCATTTTCGTTTTGATGTGCTGTGCTGAAGACTCTCTCAATCGGTTAGTACCGGTGCTTCTTCATTCTTTTCTAAAAATATCTATCGCAAGGTGCTTTGCGCTCGTAAACGGCTCACGATTGGCTTCAGTCGATCGATCATTTGATCGATCTGCTCTTCGTCGTTGCCCCAACCCGGTGTGATTCGAAGCGAACCATGAGCCATCTCGTGGTCTCGGCCGATTGCGCTTAAAACATAGTTGACCTTCAGGTCTGACGAAGCGCAGGCGCTTCCGGTCGCCACGATGATGTCTTCAAAATCCAAAAACATCATAATGGACTCGCCTTCAACATACCGGAAAGAAAAATTGATGTTATCTATCGCCCGCTTCACCGAAAACGTGTGTAGGTTCCCTTCCGGGTGTGGCCTTGGCCCATTTAGGACGACATCAGGTATCTCCGACTCTATCCGCTTTATGGTTCGCTCCTGCAAAGGGCGCATTTTGTGAAGGTAGGCCTCCCGTTGCGCCGTTGCGATCCTGAGAGCTTCGGATAGACCCACGATGCCGGGTATGTTCTCGGCTCCGGGAGAAAAGGGAGAGGTCGTCACCGTTCCGAACAGAATCGGCTTTAGGGGTCCGCTTTTTCTGAATACGATAGCTCCGACTCCTTTTGGGCCGTAAATTTTATGCCCGGAAAAGGTTAAGAAATCTATCGGAAGCTGTGACAGATCGAGAGCCATCGCATTTAAGGACATCGTCGCGTCGATATGGATCCTCGTTTTCGGATTCTGTTCCTTGATGATCGGCAATAGTTGCTCCAACGGCTGGATAGCGCCAATGGTGTGGTTCGTATGTGTGAGGCTGATGAGAACGGTTTTCGTTTGTATGTGTTTCCGTAATTCTTCGGGATCGATCAATCCGTTTCCGTCCACTTTGAGGAAGGTCACGGAAGCGCCTTTTTTTCTATAGTATTCATACGTATTGACAATCGAAGGATGATCGATGACGGTGCAAACGATATGCGCTTCTCTCAAATCCACATCTCTCAAGACCCCAGATATGACGATATTGTTGGAAGCGGTTCCTCCAGAGGTGTAGACAACCTCTCCGTCTTCTATGTTGAAGGCATCCAAGAGAACCCGATTCGATTGGTCAATAACCTCCGCAGCCTCTGTCCCTCTTTTGGTAAAGGATTCCGGTAAAAAATACGCCTCCCGTAAAAACGGGGTCATTTTTTTGACCACCGCCTCCAAAACGGGGGTCGTTCGGTAATGATCAAGATAAATCAAGGCGCGTTCAACTCCTTTTCTATGTATCCCATTATATTACCATAAAAGACGAAAATGGGAACCGCCCTCTGCCCAATCTCGCAAACAAAAAAAGCCGCGGTTTCTTCCGCGGCTTTATGTCTTTTTTTATCTTCGTTTTAGGGAACCGTTATCGTAGGCATCGAGGGGACCAGGTTCGGATCCACTTTGTCGATTCCTAAACGCAAACGCAACATATCGTTGTAACCGTTCGTTCCGGAATAAGAATCGACACATTCGAGAATGAGCATGGTGGTTAATCCCACCGCTCCAACGGCTCCGATGATCGGACTGTTCATTCGGGTGAAGGGATCGCCATTCTCGTCTTCAAACACCTGAGGCCAAAAACCCCAAACAGTAACCCCCGTAAATAGGGTTCGCGTGGCTAAAAAGAAAAATCCGGCCCCCCAGTGTTCCGTGTAAAAGTGACCGCCTCCCGGGATCACCAAACTGAGCCCCACCGAAAGTAGCGGGTTTTT
>JAAYCF010000100.1 GCA_012744415.1 Thermotogaceae bacterium | reverse complement strand
CTGGCGCTATCTGTTTGGCGGTATGATCGTCGTCTTTTTCTTGGACCTTTATTTGATCTTGACGCTCAAAATCGAAGGCGAATTCCGGCCTTCGAAGATCGAATCGAAAAAAAGTTTCCGGTTTTTAGCTTCTCCGTTTTTCTGGATCATCGGAATCGGCGTCGCCTTCTACGTTGCCTCTGAGTTGGCGATCAGCTCATGGGCGCCCACCTACGCGGTGGATATCTTCGGGTACGCGGCCGGAACGGCCGCTTTCTTGCCGACGTTTTTTTGGATTGGCCTCTTCATCGGCCGACTCGTCTCGGCCGCTTTGGTGGAAAAATTTAGTCCCTACCGGTGGTTGCTGCTGGTTACGCTGGTCGGATTGCCGATCGTTTTCTTGAATCAGAACCCTGCGCAACAGGCTTTCTATTTTTATGGGTTGACATTCCTTGCCGGGCTCGTTCACTCTTCGATCTACCCCACCTTTCAAGCGCTCTTGGTACAACACATCGATACGGGTAAAGGATATGCGTTGGGTGTTTTCGCGTCAATGGGTTCTTTGGGCGGTTTCGCTTCCGGGTACCTGGTGGGCACCACCAGCGAAAAATTCGGGATTCGCATCGGATTCCTCTCGATCTTCTTTTATTTCGCGTGTACTTTTATCTGCTCTTTTATCCTTTATCGTATGATGCGACATCGGGCGTAGCGGGTTTCCGTGCGGGAAGATACCCTTCTTGGCGTAACCAGTCGAGTGTTTCTTCCACCGTTTTTTCGATCGGTCTGGGATAATAACCGATTTCGCGGCTCGCTTTTTCGTGAGAGTATGTGTTCCACATGTTGACCGTTTCGATCGAATAAGTCGTGAACCGAGGTTTGGTTTTCCAAAGAAGCGCGTGAATGCTCGTGAAAAAAGAGGCGAAGTAGGCGATGCTGATCGGGATAAAGATCCGTTTCTGACGCGTACCAGCCGCCTCTTCGATGAGCGCGATCAAATCGTTGATCTCAATCTGCGTTCCCCCAAGGATGTACCGTTCACCGGTTCTTCCCTTTTGCGCGGCGAGCATGATTCCTTTTGCCACATCCTGAACATCGACGAAGTCGAAAGTGCCGTGAACGCAAAACGGCATCGAGCCTTTCGCCACATCGATAAACAAACGTCCCAACTCCGAAAGTTTGTAGTCATAGGGGCCGATCACGCCGGTTGGGCAGACGATGATCGCATTCAGCCCCTGCCGAATAGCTTCTTCCACTTTTAGCGTCGCCATCGCCTTCGACTTGCCGTACGATCCGGAAGTTTTGGCGGGATCGATGGCGCACCGCTCATCCATCTTTTCGGTTCTCTTTTTGTCTTCGAAGGCGTGAATGGAGCTGACGTAAACAAGACGGCGGACGTGTTTTTCCTGACAAGCTCGGATAATATTCTCGGTCCCTCCGACATTGATTTCATAAACCCGCTTTTGGTAAAACGGGAGGATCGAGATCAAGCCCGCAAGATGGTAGACAGTATCGACACCTTCGATCGCGGAACGGACGGCTTCGGCGTCTAAGATGTCGACTTCTCGGCGATCGATCGACAACCCCGCGAGCGAGGAGGGATTGTCGCCGGGGGCGTATAAGGCGCGCACCGTCTCCCCGGATTCCACTAAATACTTCACCAGCACATTCCCTATGTGCCCGGTCGCTCCGGTAACTAAAACCATAAAAAATCCCTCCAATCGTTAAGATAGAGGGATTATACCATATTAGTACAATATTTCAACTATTCAAATAATGTATTATCCTTCCAAGGGACATTTACAGTGCCAGGATTTTATATAGTAAGCGTTGACAAACCTCTTTTCGATATTTGGCGGTCGAGCGGATATCGTTTATCGGGACGACGCGTTTTTCCAAAAGGGGCATCCAGCTTTCGACCGTCGTTTCGTTCAATGTTTTGTCGAAAGCGCGTTCTTCGATTTCGGGGATTCGCACCACGGTTGGCGCGACGGAACCGAAAGCGATCCGGATATCTTTGATACGGTCGTTCTTTGTCTCCAACACAACGCCCATGCTGGCGATCGCAATGGCCATCGCTTTTCTCTGACCGACTTTGTAAAAGAGCGCTCGAACCGGTTTGTTCGACTTCTGCAAAATGACGGAGTGGACGAATTCATCAGCTTTCAGCACCGTTTTGCCGGGTGAGAGTATAAATTCGTGGATCTGGGCGACACGTTTTTGCCCTTTCCGCGACCAAATTTCAAGCCATGCGTCGTAGACCGAGAGCGCAAGGATTCCGTCCCCTGCGGGAGATGCGTTGACCACGTTGCCAACTAAGGTTCCGCGGTTCCGTATCTGATTGGAACCCACCTCATAGGACGCTCGCCACAAAAGCGGAAAATGCTCTTGAATCAGCGGATGGGCCAGTAGTTCTGAAAAGGTCGTCCGGCAGCGAATGCGAACGTACTTGCCTTCTTCTGAAATCCCCTTCAGGCTTTCTATCCGTTCCAGGCTGATTAAGCGGGTATAAGGCCATTTTCCTGCCCGGATCTTTACATGAATGTCGGTCCCGCCGTTCAGAATTGCCGATTCTTCGTTGAGAGACTCCAAAAACGCCTTTTCCGTTTCCGGGTAGGCGATGCGTAACGTTTCCATATTTTCATCCCCTGGCCGATGACGTATGATGAAGATTATACCAAAAAACGATAGAAATCGTCGTATTTGTGGTAAGATTCCCAAAGATCAGCGACTTTAAGGAGATAATGATGGAAATTGAACGTTATTACGAAATACAGAAAGATCAAGCGCTAATCGGTTTTTTAGGTATCGCCGCCAAAACCAGGAAAATCATCATCGGCAAAGACCATATCAAGAGTTACCTAAAAACACAAAAAATCACGAAAAAGCTCTTGATCTTAGCGTCTGACATCAGCGAAGGCCAGAAAAAAGACTGGATACATCGAGGCTATTACGCCGGCGCTACGATCCTTTACCTATGCCACACACCGAAAATGCGCCTGGCGCAGTTGATCGGCAAAACGGAAGTCAGCGCCCTGGCGATAACCGACGAACGTATGATCGACGGTCTATTGGCGAAGCTCGACCTTTCCTGATGTACGGGTACCTACGCCCGTTGAAGAGCCCCGATCAAGATTTCACGCTCTTTCGCGCGCATTATTGTTCATTATGCAAAACGATCCAATCGGAATACGGTCTGTTGTTTCGTGTCGGGTTATCTTACGAGATCGTGTTTTTCGCTCTTTTTCTCAATGCCCTTCAAAAGGTTAAAGTGACGATTCGGCGTGAACGCTGTCCGGTTCATCCTTTTCGAGAGCAAGCGGTTTTCGAGGGCAACCCGGCGATGAACCGGTGCGCGCACTTGAACATGGCGCTGATCGCGGGGAAATTAACCGATGACATCGCGGACGAAGAACCGTATCGGTTGTTCCGAAAAACAGCTTTGCATTCTTTGGAGAAGCGAAGCGGCCCCGTATATAAAGGATATTTTCAATTCGTAGGACGAGCCTATGAATCGATTCGATGTCTTGAAAGGCAAAAAAGCGAAGACGTAGACGCCTTAGCCGCGCTTTTTGGAGAGCTTCTGGCCTCGCTTTTTCAAGAGGTATGCCGCGAGAGCCGGCTGGATCCCCCCGCTTCTTTGATCCATTTCAGTCAGCTTTTGGGGCGGTGGATCTACTGCATTGACGCGGTGGATGATCTTCAAAAGGATTTTCAAAGAAAGCGATACAATCCGCTAATTTATCGTTACAAAGACGCGTTTTTTACGTCCTATCCTGTTGAAGAGGCATTTAAGTCGATAATATCTCAAGAAACGGTTCGATTGCGTTTGCTTTCGGAGCATATGATGAGTGAATATCGGCTCTTTAGAAGGCAATTGGGCCTGTACTCAGTGGAGATCGATGATATAATATTCCATTCGATCCCCTATGCTTCCGCTAGAATTGCGCGAAAAAATATGGAAAAGGAGAAGAAATGAGTCAAAACCCTTATAAAGTATTAGGAGTTGAAGAGAACGCCACTCCCGAAGCGATCAAAAAAGCTTATACCGATATGGTGAAAAAGTACCATCCCGATAGGTATAAAGAAGATTACATGAAGGAACTGGCAGAGCAAAAAATGAAAGAGATCAATGAAGCCTATGACGCCATACAAAAAGGGAACGGTTATTCCAGTTATTCGTGGAGAGAAGATACCTCCCGGCAAACGGCCGACCAATCAAGGCGCTCGGAATCATTCGGCTCATTGCGAGACGCAAGAATGCATATCAACAGCCGGAACTTCAGTAAAGCCAGAGAGATTCTTCAATCCTTAACCCAGAGAGATGCGGAATGGTTCTTTCTGATGGGTATCGTCGAAGTAAACTACGGTAACTACGATCAAGGGAAGTATTATATCAATCAGGCCGTGATGATGGATCCCGGTAATCAAGAGTATCGTCAGGCGTATCAGCAAATCTTCTCAGGCACGATCTTTTCCCAAAACGCGAATCCCTATAACCGCTATGACACCAGCCAGGTATGCTGCCAGGCATGCGCGGCGGCATGGTGCCTGGATGTATGTTGCGAGTGTGGCGGAGGAGACTTTATCAACTGCTGTTGATAGACTTTATGCGTCACATCCGGTCCGGATTTTCCTCCGTTTTCGACGCGTTCCGCCGGATCCCCCCTATTGATGATGACGGACGAAGCGGCGGACCCGGCACTCATTTCTTTTTCGCGGCGGTCAAAGCCCGTCGTGTTGTGATATAATTGCTGATGATTTTCGGTCATGGAGGTCAATATGTGGGTCTATATCGAAGATTTCAAGAATCATATCGGTGAAACGGTCACTCTTAAGGGATGGGTATTCAATAAGCGTTCCAGCGGGAAGATCCATTTCTTGCAGCTCAGAGATGGAACCGGCACGACACAGGGCATTTTGGAGAAGGTCAAGGTCGAAGAATCCGTTTTTGAAAAAGCCAAAGAACTTCGCATCGAAAGCAGCGTCGAAGTGGAAGGCGTCATTCGAGAGGATTCCCGCTCAAAAGGCGGATACGAGTTGGAAGTGACCGGGTTGAAGATTCTTCAGATCCCTTCGGAAGAATATCCGATCGCCAAGAAAGATCACGGTACCGAGTTTTTAATGGAGCAACGACACCTGTGGCTTCGCTCGAGTAAACAATACCATATCATGAAAGTAAGAAACGAAATTATTCGCGCGACGCGCGCGTTCTACGATAATCAGGGGTTTACCCTGATCGATACGCCCATCTTTACCGGGGCGATCGGAGAAGGGGCCGGGAACCTCTTCCAACTGGATTATTTCGATTACGGAAAAGCTTATCTCACTCAAACCGGGCAGCTCTATCTGGAAGCGGCTTGTATGTCTTTCGGAAAAGTCTACAACCTTGGTCCTACCTTTCGTGCGGAAAAATCGAAAACCCGCAGGCATTTGACGGAGTTCTGGATGAATGAGGCGGAAGTCGCTTACTATGATTATCAGGATAATATGCGCTTACAGGAAGAGCTCATCACCTATATCGTGCAGAATGTCCTGGATCATTGCGCGGAAAGTTTGGCAGTCCTCGAGCGTGACACGACGAAATTGTCCGGGATCAAGCCTCCCTTCCCACGAGTCAGTTACGATGACGCCGTGAAGTTGCTCCAGGAAAAAGGACATGCCATTCAATGGGGAGATGATCTGGGGGCCGAGGACGAAACGGTGATCTCGAACCAGTACGACAAACCCGTCATGGTTTACAAATACCCGACTCAAGTGAAAGCGTTCTATATGCAACCGGACCCGGAAAGGCCCGAAGTGGTCTTGTGCGATGATATGTTGGCCCCCGAAGGCTACGGCGAGATCATCGGCGCCTCCGAAAGAATCCACGATTATGCTCTATTGATCAAACGGATCGAAGAAAACAAACTACCTCTGGACAGTTACGATTGGTACCTTGATTTGCGCAAATACGGATCTGTTCCACATAGCGGTTTCGGTATGGGCATCGAACGTACTGTGTGCTGGATCTGCGGTATCCATCATATCCGCGAAGCGATCCCGTTCGCGAGAACGCTGTACCGTATTCAACCATAAAAGAAGACCACCAGAGAATGGACGAACGAAAAGCGCAGTTTTTGATTGCGGATGACGAATACAAAGTTCGCGATCTGATTAGAAAGTACGTCAACGAATGCGGACACGATGCGGAGTGCGTTTCCATCGGTGAAGAAGTCCTACGTAAGATATACGGCGGGAATCGTTACGACGGTGTTTTTACCGATTTTCGCATGCCCGGAATGGATGGCTTATCTTTAATCCGCGCTTTGCATGAAGAACAAATCCGTATTCCGCTCGTTATCATTTCCGCTTTTGGGAATGTGGAAGCTTTAACGGAAGCGTTTAAAAAGGGTGCGCTGGATTATATTTCGAAACCTTTTTCGCCCGAAGAAATCCGCGACGCGATCAGGACCATGCTGAATCAAGTAATCGATCTGAAAACCTCTTCCAATACGGTCAAAGGGTTGATCGAACAAAAAGCTTTCCCAGGCGCGTTGAAGTATCTCTTGCCGCTCTTTAGCCATTTCCCTTCTTCTCCGATCCCTCATTACCTCTATGGGTTACTGAGGGAAGCTCAGGGCGATTATGACGAAGCCTTTCGGCATTTCTCGGCCTCGATGGCTCTGGATAAGGGATATGAACCTTCGATAAAAAAGCATGAGGAATATCGCCCAAAACATCTTAAAGAGGGAAAAGATGAGTAAGCGAAAGAGCTGGTATGTGATCGTGATCGGTTCCGGGCGGTTTGGCGCAAGATTGGCGGGCAAACTTTCCTATGAAGATCATAGTGTTGTGGTGATCGACACAAACGAAACCAATTTTGATAACCTTCCGCCCGAATACACCGGTTTTACGATCCAAGGCGACGCAACGGATGTCGAAGTGCTGAAACTGGCGAAAGCGCATAAGGCTGACCTTTTTTTAGCGCTGACCGACGATGATAATACGAACTTCTTCGTTTCACAGGTAGCCAAAGATATTTTTCACGTTCCCCACGTCATCTCCCGGGTTTACGATCCGGCAAATCTGCCGTTGTTCCATGAATTCAAGATTGAGACCATCACACCGGTTTTGCTGGCTTTAAGCACGGCGAACAAAATGCTGGAAAAAATCGCGGAGGAAGATAAATGAAGATCGTTTTAGCCGGTGGGAAGAAGATCACCTACTATTTGGCGAAAAACCTGATTTCGAAGGGAATGGCCATTACGATCATCAACAAAGACAAAGCCTTTTGCGAGGAAATGGCGAAAACCCTCAAAGCTTTGATCATCCACGGAGACGCTTCCAATCTGTTGATTCTGAAGAAAGCGGAGATCTTCGATAATGATATCATCGTTGCGTTGACGACCAGAGATCAGGATAACCTCATCATTTGCGAATTGGCTTCCAAAGTCTTGAAAGTCGGTAAGGTCTTTTCTCTGATCAACGACTCGGAGAACGAACAAGTATTTAGAAAATTAGGTATCACGAATATTATCAATATGAGTGAAATATTTTCCGGTGTCATAGAACAACGCCTGTCTTCCTATCCGATTATCAACCTCATGCCTTTCGAGGAAGGCAAAGCCCTCGTGATACAGATCGAGGTAGAGGAAGGGTTCCCGATTGTGGGAAAGATGGTGAAAGATTTGCCCTTCGCGGAAGGCGCGCTGATCGGAACGGTCAACAGAGGAGGAAATGTCTTTATCCCGCACGGCGATACCGTCTTCGAAGTCGGAGACCGGTTGCTGGTGATCTGCCTCCCGGCAGACCAGACGCATACCATGCAAGCGATCACCGGATGGGATTGAGTTCTCTGCGATGAATATCCGTTCTGACTTGACGATTCAGTATCGAACCATTCTGAAAAATATCGGATGGTTGTGCACAGCCTCCAGCTTTCTTTTTTTAACTCCCTTAATCGCTTTGTTTTTTTACCCGGAAGAAGCCCGTTACGCCGTGTTTTTTCTGGAGTCGGGATTGATTTCCGCCTCATTCGGTCTTGTGTTGAATTTTCTGTTTCGAAAAGGCAGCCGAAATAACGAAATTACCTACCAATCCGGAGCCATTATCGTTGTATCGATCTGGGCGCTTATCGTCTTTTTTTCCGCTCTGCCTTTCCTCTTCGCACGTTTGGGCAACTTGACCCAAGCGATCTTTGAAAGTACCAGCGGATGGACGACTACCGGCTTGTCCGTTATGGATGTCGCGAATACTCCCCAAATATTCTTGTTTTGGCGGTCTATTATCCAATTCGTTGGAGGGGCTGGATTTGCGGTGATTATGCTCTCTTCGATCGCGGGCGGCGTCAGCGCCGGCGTTTATCGTGCCGAAGGAAGAACGGACAATCTTTTGCCGAATATAAAGAAAACAGCCAAATCGATACTCGTTATTTACTTTACGTACGCCATTTTCGGCATTATCGCCTTGATCGTAACGGGGACAAACCCCGCGGACGCTTTCCACCATACGTTGACCGGCTTGGCTACCGGGGGTTTTTCTAACCGCCCCGGCAGCGTCGGAGAGATCAACCGCCTCTCTACCGAAATCATCCTGATCGTACTCATGATTTTAGGAGCGACCAGTTTCGGCATCCATTTCCTTTTATGGCAACGAAGTTTCCAAACGATCCGAAAAAACGTGGAACCGAAGCTATTCGTGTTTTTACTCGCGCTCTTCACGATACTGGTCGTTTTAGCGATAACCGGAATCGTCTACCCGAACCTTCCTGAAACGATCCGCCATTCTGTTTTTCAGGTTGTTTCGGCAATAAGCGGCACAGGTTTCCAAACGACCGATTTTGCGGGCTGGCCCCAGAGCGCGCTTTTTCTACTCATTATTCTGATGATCTTCGGGGGCATGATGGATTCGACCTCCGGAGGCGTAAAACAGCTACGTCTCTATATCCTCTTTAAAGCGGTGGCCATCGAAATCGCGCATTTCTATTTACCGATCGGTTCGGTTCGAAAATACACGATTTGGAAAGGCAACTCGAGGATGCAATTGGATGAACGGGTGATCAAAAACACCGCCGTTTTCTTTACCCTCTTTTTTACTCATTTCTTCATTGGGGTTTCCGTTTTTCTTTTCCTCGGATATGACTTAACCACCGCTTGTTTCGAACTCGCCTCGGCGCTCAACAACGTGGGTATGTCCCTCGGAGCCACGAACGCTCAAGCTTCTCCGATTTACTTATGGAATCAGATTATTGCGATGTTTTTCGGACGTCTCGAGTTTGTCGTCATCATTTTCGCCGTTTCAAAAGTCATCAGAGACGGTATACAAGTCGCAAAGGCTTAGTGATGATCAAAACGATACCAGTCCACGAAAAAAATTGGTACGCCCGGCTTGACAAGTTTCTTCGCAAAGGGATGGATGAGATCAAGCTCACCGCGATCTATTCCCTCATCAGAAAAGGCGAGGTCAAAGTTAACACGAAGCGCGTGAAAAAACCGGACTATCTCCTGCAAATCGGGGATATTGTCGAAGTCTACCTTCCCGACAGAGAAGACGGAAAAGTAAGAATCACCCGGGACTTAAGCGATAAACGGAAATTGATCCCGAGGAGTATAAACCTGCCGCGTATCTACGAAGATGAGGCGATCATCGTTCTTGATAAACCTTCCGGTCTCGCGATCCACCCCGGGGAAGGCGTTCATCAAAAAACGACCATCATCGAAGGGTTGCTTTTCGAGGCGAAAGAGAAGGGGTATGAACCCTATTTAGTCCATCGGCTCGACAAAGACACCTCCGGTTTGCTGGTAATCGCGAAGTCGATCGATGCCGCCAGGGTTTTAGGCGAAAGCTTTCGAAACCGGAATACTGAAAAACGATACTTTGCCCTCGTGGGGGGAACCGTTTCCCGTGAAGAAACGATCGATGACCCTTTAGACGGAAAAGAAGCCTGTACCCAACTCGCCCCTCTCTCCGTTTATAAGCGGGAGGACCGCTCTCTCACGTTGTTGGATGTGGAGATTTTCACGGGGAGAAAACATCAAATACGACGGCATCTATCCCTTCGCGAGCATCCCGTTCTTGGGGATACGGTGTACGGGAACCCAGAGTTTAACCGATGGGCCCGCGGGAACGGCTTAAAACGCTTATTTCTGCAGAGCCATGACTTGCTGTTTCCGCATCCGATTACTGGCGAGGCGGTTCGTTTCTCGCTACCATTAAATAATGAATTGCAGGCTTTCGTTCAGGCCTGCCAGACAATCGAACCCCCTACCCTCTAATTCCAGCGCATCGTGACAGAAGTACCCGCTCCGGTTTTACTCTCGACACCAATTTTCAATCGAAGCCTCTCGGCGACCTCTTTCGCGATGGATAAACCGATTCCAACCCCCTTCTTATACGAAGGCAGCGCATACCTGTTCGATCCCTGGTAAAACCGATCGAA
Source organism: Thermotogaceae bacterium (assembly GCA_012744415.1). Taxonomy (GTDB): domain Bacteria; phylum Thermotogota; class Thermotogae; order MWEM01; family MWEM01; genus MWEM01. The sequence goes on along the minus strand of JAAYCF010000100.1, from coordinate 2,135 downwards.
GATATGGGGCAAGTCGCCTTCGGAAATCCCGATCCCTTGGTCAACAATACGTATCCGATCCGATTCGAAATAGACCTCGATCGGAGTTGGTGGTTCCGAATACTTGATCGCGTTTTCGACGAATATTTTCATTAACAGAATCAGGTATTCCCGGGATGTGGAAAACCGTTCGGGAAATCCCGCGTCGATCAAACGTATCAACCGCTCGGGATAAATGTCGTGGAGCCGTTTTTCCAACTCCGCAATTAGGGCGGGGCCCTCGCAGGTCTCGAATTCTGGCTCTTCGTTCGTTACCTTTCCCATCAAGAGCAAGCTTTCTATCAGACCTCGCATTTCTGTAGCCGTCCGATAGATTTTTTGAGCGGACTCTTTTACGATTTCCGGTTTTTCGTGACCCCAATCCAGAAGCATCTTCGCGTATCCCAGAAGCGTCGCGATCGGGGTTCTCAGTTCGTGGGAAGCGTCAGCGGTTAGACGCTCCTGAATACGGAATCCGAGATCCAATTTTTCGAGCATCGTGTTGAGTGAGCGTTTCAACTGGGTCATCTCATCTTTAGCGCCTTTCGCGATCTCAAATCGGTAGGCGAGATTATCCGTATTCAACTCCTCGGCTTTTTTGGCGATTTTTAGAATCGGGTAAGTGGCGTAACGGGCGATTAGGTAAGATAAAGCGCCGGCAATGAGAGAGAAAAGAAGGGTCAAGAATAGGGACACCTGGCCAAGACGGCTCAACGCTCCGTGGGTACTCTCGATCTCTTTAACCATAAGAACCCTTTGCCCGTAGTGTTCGCGGATAACCCCTAAAAAATGTATCTCAAGCGCTTCGAAGGGGCCTTCTTTCGCTTCCTGGTTTAACCCGAAGGGATCCTGCAAGATGGTTTCCGGTTTTCCGAGTTCGTTTAGCGCGGCGATGTACACGGAAGATAAAAGTTGATCCCGGAGAAATTGCAAGCCTCCCTGACCCCGCCCAGCGCTATCTTGTCGGTTTCCAGAAACGGGTAAAGCCATGAGAGCTTGGCGTTCGGCTCCCATCAACGTACTCTGCGTATTCAAGAAAGCAATCCATATCAGCAAAACGCCCATCCCTAAGAAGAGAACGGTAGAAAGCAAAAACACTTTCCGGGCTAAGGTCATCGCGATCCCTTATCCAGGCGATAACCCCATCCGCGTGCCGTATGAATCCATTGACCGGGTTCACCGAGTTTGTTGCGTAGAAAATTAACGTAGACTTCTACGATATTTTGATTTCCCTCGTAGTCGTACCCCCAGATGGTTTCTATGATCTCTTCCTTAGACAATACTTTACCCGGATTTTTGATAAACAGATACAACAGCTCATACTCTCTTTTCGAAAGAAGAATTGCTTTCCCTTCATAGGTCACGCTTTTGGAATCGGTATCAATCTTCAGTCCTTCGTATAACAGCGATTCTTGGGACTGTCTCCCCATTCGCCGTAAAAGGGATTCGATCCTCGCTTTCAATTCTTCTATCTCAAAGGGTTTCGTCATATAGTCATCGACGCCGCTCCCGAAACCTTTTAACTTGTCTTTTTTTTGATCCAAAGCGGTGAGAAGAATGATCCCAACACTCTTGTTTTCCTTCCGGATCATTTGCGCCACTTCAAAGCCATCGATATCGGGAAGCATGATATCCAAAAGTACAATATCTGGTTCTTCTTCAAAAAACAGATCAATACTTTCATTTCCGTTATCGACTCCGAATACCTCATAACCGGCGTGAGTCAGTTCCAATTCCAATAAACGCTTCAGGTCCAGATTGTCTTCTACGACCAAGACTTTTATCATATGACCTCCCTTTTTCTCTACAAGAAGAAATGTCCTCTCATAATATTTTTAGTTATTAATAATTATAATATTTATAATTTTATATATTTTGCTTTCGTTATATTTATCGATTAGTAGGTGTTATAATTTCCGTTATAGTGTATATTATATATCGTTTTTTATATAATTCATAGTATATACGAATATTATATTTTCCGCTTGAACTGATCTTTCTTTCTCCCGGTATTAAGACGCAAATACTTTACTTATGCCCGAGTGGGAGGTAATAAAAAAAGAGGGATGACGTTCCCTCTTTTCGGTATCATTCTTGACTCTTATGGAAATAACGCG
>JAAYCF010000099.1 GCA_012744415.1 Thermotogaceae bacterium | reverse complement strand
TGATCCAGAGACCCATCAGGAAGTACCGGAACAGGTCGCTGATCGCCGATTCCGGAAGCAACGCTTTCACAAAGGTTTTAAGCGCGAACAATACTCCGATCCCCACTGCGAGTTTTATGATCTGGATGGGGAAGGTTGCATGCACATCGAATCGAATATAACGGGATTCCACGATATACCCTAGAAAAAACGCGAGGAGCACGCCGAGAACTTTGTAACTCGTAGCGGTATTGGACTGGATCGCGAGAAAGACGCAGGGAAGGATCAGAACGAGCAGGAACGCCGATTTACCTGTTTTTTCGGTATAATGGAAAATGAAGTTGCATACCAGGGTCCAGAAGATTCCCAGCGCAATCCCGACGAGAACGTCCAAGGGACGATGAACACCGAGATACAGACGGGATAAGGCGGTCAGAAAAATCAGAACGATCCCCAAAAGAGTCACCCATCGCTTTTTCACGTGAAGGAAGAGGCTTGACCAGATCATCGCCGCGTTTTGGGTGTGACCGCTCGGAAAAGAATATCCTTCGGCCGTTTCGATCCGAATTGATCGAATCCCTGGATCTCCGATCGGCCGGGGAACTTTCAAAGCGGATTTGATCAACCCGTTTACGAATACGCCGGTGAAGAACGTAAATCCCATTTTGTATCCCAAACGTTTGTCGCAACACCAGAATATAAACACTGCAATCAGCATAAAAAAGGTTTCCTCGCCCATTAGGGTAATCCCTACAAACAGTGTGTCAAAAAAGGGGTTGGCGATGGATTGAACCCCTTTGATTACCGAATCGCTGAAAAAGCCCTCATACCACATACTCCGTTCCCCCTTTCGGATTAGCCGATAACAAACGGCAGCGCCCTCTTTCAACTTCTTTTTCCTTTCTTATGGCAGATATCTCTCCCCAAACTCCTCTCGAGCCAATCGCGTGTTCGTTTTGATAAACTCTCCCTTTGCCGAGGTATAGGCTTCCCGGTCAAACTCGAACTGTTCCTTGAGAACGCGTTTGAGCTCGGAGTAGGCGTCTGCGACCGACGGGTAGCGTGTCAAGTAGTCGCGGAAGTAAAGTTCGTCCCAATCCCCGGGATATCGAACGTGTACATGGACCGCTTGCCCGACGAATCCTTCTTCGGAGTATCCTTTTTTGAAGAGCATATGCGGCGGCGGATTCTCCGGTTGCGCCCCATACCGGAAACCATACGCTTTCATCCGTCGAATAAGCGTTCGAGTGTCAACTGCGGGAGATACTTCGAGCAGAATATCGATCGTGGGTTTCGCCACCAAGCCGGGGACTGCCGTGCTGCCGATGTGACTGATACGAACGATCGTCTTACCGTCAAGCGCTTCTTCGATTTGCGTTTTTTCCGCCTCATACAAGCGTAGCCATTCCGGGCAATGTTCCCGCAGAATAATCGGGAAGAGCTTTCCCAGTTCGCGCCGATCCATCTCTTCCAAGGGTTTGCGCCGCAAGGGATCCCTTTGAGGTTCGCTCGTGTTTGAGAGCGCCGCCAAATCGAAACCGTATCCGATTCCGGGATAGTCTTTACCTCCGATCGTTAGCGTCTTTCGTAAGGCGTCTTTTCCTCCTATCCCAGTATAGAAACGGTTGTTTTCCGCGCCCAGCAACGTCCAGAGGATCATCCGCTTTCGATTTCCTTCCCAAAAATGACGCGCCATGCGATGGAATAAAGCCGATCCGATTAATTGTTTGCGGTACTCCTGGAGGACATAAAAACCGATGGTTTCACAATCGTAGTAACCATCACGTTCTTTTCCCGATATAAACCCGACGATACGGTCTTCGACGGTCTTCACGAAGAGCGTTTCTTTTCCCCATTCTATGTTTTCTTTCAACAGCCGAATAAAAGGTTCCGGTTTCAACGTTTTCGGGTACTCTGGATCGATGATGCCTGAAAAGGCGTTTTGCCAGCTTGCGACGATGATATCCGCAATAGGCGGCGCGTCTTGGATGGTGGCGGAACGGATCATTTGTGACCTCCCAGAGAGGGTATTTCGCAAAGTATATCATATTCTAACTTGCGCGGGTTAGAAGACAATGCGACACCCGAAAAAAGAAGGAAAGCGAATCGAGGGCAACATGGTCGCGAAGAAAAAACGATGAAACACGTGTCAACGGCTCATAGATCTCTACTTCGCGCGCCTTCGTGGATGAATTTCGCCAAAAAGTTACACCAAGAGAGAAGCTCCCGGCTTTGGTCTGGCGTGAGATGCAATCTGCACGAGAAGGCATCGCTCGAACAAAAATACTTAGGTTGACGTAGTTAGATCGAGGAAGATAAAATAAAAACTCCGTCGAACTAAGTACAGCACGCCAACGAAGGCGCTCAAAACAGGAATGGTTATTGGTTTATGCCTTTGTTAAAGGTGTGATGTGGTCGGGAGGTTTTAACGTATCACCGACTGTGCTATAATCTTTTCCGAAGAGCTCCAGGGGTCATAAAGAGCCATTCACCCGTCAGTGGATTTGATAATGGTTAAGATTGGGTTTGGGTTGTCCTTACGAGCCGTTAAGGTTCAAGGATGAGAATAAATAAACATGAGGAGGCGGATCATCGGTTCATGGATCGAGCGTCGGTAAGAGCGATCAAACGTATCGGGTGCGCGTTTCTATTCCTGTTTTTGAGTCTGTCGGTTTTTTCCGCGATCCTTTCGGTACACTTTATCGATGTCGGGCAAGGAGACGCGATTTTGATACAAACGCCGGACGGAAAAAACATCCTCATCGACGGGGGCCCTGTCGAAGCCTTCCCCACCTTAGATGATTATTTGCGAAGCCAAGGAGTAGAGGTTCTCGAAATCGTCATCGCGACCCATCCGCATGCTGATCATATCGGTGGTTTGAGTAAAATATTCGCGGAGTACCCCGTCGCGCGGGTCTATATGCCCCGCGTTTCCCACACAACCGTCTTGTACCGGAATCTTTTGTTGGCGGTGCGCGAGGCGGGACTGAAGATCCAGACCGCGAGAATGGACATGGACGTGACAGTGGAGGAAGGGATTCTCTTTCGACTGCTGGGCCCGGTCCGGGATGACTACGAAGAGCTCAACAATCATAGCGTGGTCATTTATTTGGCTTTTCAAGAGGTATCTTTTTTGTTTATGGGGGATGCTGAGACCGATGCCGAGGCGGATCTGATGAAGAGAAAACTGATCCCGGATGCCGATGTGTTGAAAGTGGCGCATCACGGCAGCCGCTCTTCCACTTCCGAGGCCTTTCTTAAGAAAGTCGAGCCAACCTATGCGGTGATATCATGCGGAAAGAATAACGATTACGGTCATCCGCACGCGTCCGTCTTAAAGAGACTCCGTCTATACGCGAGAGAGGTCTTTCGCACCGATCGGAACGGCGCGCTTTTATTCGAAACCAATGGTGTTGCGTTGCGGATATCCGACAAAGACGGATGGTTGGTACTCCCTTCCAGTTTCCCTTCGGAATCGGAAGGCGGACTCTATATCGGAAATCGCAAAAGCAAGATCTTTCACGTGCCGAGCTGCGACTTCCTCCCCGATGAAAAAAATCGCGTCTATTTCTCTTCTGTCGAAGAAGCTTTAAACGAGGGCTTCCGCCCTTGCGGCCTTTGCCGTCCATTAGCGCGAGAAGGGAAAGCGTCCGGTGGAAACTACCCGAAGTGATCGCCGAGAGCTTGTACAAAAAGGCATGGTATAATCATCCGTTATTTTTCAGAAAGGAGTCCGAACACAAACGTCCGGAGAAAAAATCATGAAAAAAAGAACGCGTTGGATCTTGTTGACGATCATCGTTATTGTCGTGGTCATTGTCGTCGCCGGAGTGATCGCCTTTCGAAAGATCGAAGAGAACTTGAATCGATTGGCCGCGCTCGAGATTGGAACCGTCGATTTGAAGCGGCTTGAAGACGGTCTTTATGAAGGCCAATACGAATCCTTCCCGGTGAAGGCGCGTGTACGTGTGACGGTAGAGGCGCACGAGATCGTCAAGATAGATCTTTTGGAGCACGTGAATGGCAAAGGGAAGGATGCGGAGATCATTCCGCAACGGGTCATCGAAAGCCAATCTTTACAGGTTGATGTCGTGAGCGGCGCCACTTATAGCAGTAAAGTGATTCTGAAGGCGATCGAAGCTGCTTTGATCACGCAGTAGACAGGCGAGAGCGCCGGAGACTGAAATCAAAAAAGGGAACCCTCGATCGACGGTTCCCTTTTTCATCTTTTAAAGCTCGACGATATGAACCAAGTCGCCGGTTTTAAGCATGACGGCATTGGATTCGTCCGTATCCACATGAAATTCCAGCGCGAACTTCGGACTGACGCGGATCAGCACATCCATCAGAATCCCTTTTCGTCCTTTCGTGTCGCAGAAAACGGCTACCAGATCTTTATCTTTGACGCCGTAATACTCGGCGTCTTCCGGGAGCATGTGGATATGCCTTTTGGCGATGATCAATCCTTTGTCCAGTTTGACGCTTCCCTTCGGGCCGACCAATTCGACCCCCGGTGTTCCTTCGATATCGCCGCTATCGCGGATAGGGGGTGTCAAACCCAATTTTAAAGCGTCGGTCATGCTGATTTCAATTTGCGTGTCCTTTCTGACGGGGCCTAAAACGCGCACATTCTCGAAAGACCCTTTCGGCCCGACGATCGTCACTTTTTCGTCGCATGCGTACTGTCCCGGCTGCCGCAGGTCTTTATAATTGGTCAGCGAGGCACCCGCCCCGAAAAGGGTTTCGAGATGGGATGTCGAGAGGTGCAAATGCCGCGCCGAAATACCGGCGATGATGGCTCCTTCTTTAATCTTCATCGTAGAGAAAAACCTCCTTCATTGCGATATGTCATATCGTGTATTTACGTCGTGCGCGATTCATTCGCTTCGTTCATATCCAGCGTATTATTCACGATACGCAGCACTTTCCGGAACTCGTCGGTCAAGAACGGATCGACTGTTACGAACAATCGTTCGACAAAAAGGACTCTCCTGCGAATAACCTCCTGAATGAGTGACTTGCCTTTGGGGGTTATAACGACCTTTCGCACGCGGTGGTCCTCTTCCAAAACAGAGTAATCGACGTAACCGGCATCCTTGAGTTTCATAATCAAACCTGTAATCGTGCTTTTAGCCACCCCCAGCCGATTACTCAGATTGGACATCGTTGAATCGCCCCAATAAACCCTCTGAAGTACATCGAACTGAGCGGGGGTGATCTTATAGTTCCCTTCCTTGATCACTTTTCTTCCTTCCGCTTTGATCCAGGCAGCCAATCTCCGAAGAGATCTTTCCAGCTCCGCGTACTTGGTCGGAGCATCTGCCGCGGATAAACCGTCGTTATCCACCATTCGGCTCTCTACCTCCCAATACTATGGTATATTCTCCTTGCACATCTCCCTCAAAAGCTGCTTTGACTTCGGACACGCGGCCGTGAAAAAACGTTTGATGCACCTTCGTCATTTCTTTGGCAATGAAAATCAGCCGGTCTCCCAAGATCTGCTCAATCAATCCGAGCGTTTCCTTTATCCGATACCGCGATTCGAAAAACACGATCGCCCTCTCTTCTTCCTTAAAGGTTGCCAAGAGGCGCTTCAGGCGCTTCGCGCGGGGAAAAAAACCCTCGAATATGAACGAACCCGAGAACCCCGAGCACGCGAAGGCGCTAACGACCGCGCTGGGCCCCGGAATGACGTCTATGGGGATGCGATGCTCATGGCACGCCTTCATCAGTTTCGAACCGGGATCCGCCACGGCGGGCATTCCGGCGTCGGTGATCAGGACGCCATTTTCTCCATTCCGCAGCCGCTCGATGACCGCAACTAATTTCCGCTCGATCTTCTGCTCGGAAAAGGAGATGATCGCTTTTCTTCCGATTTCGTAGTGATTGATCAATATGAGCGAACGGCGGGTATCTTCCGCCAGGATAAAGTCCGCTTCTTTCAGGGTCCGGATGCCTCGGAAGGAAAAATCCTCCAGGTTCCCTATCGGGGAGGCCACTAAAGTCATCGTCCCAGGTGCTTTTTCTTCTCTCACCGTGAATATCCTTTTCTAGTTATACGGCGCGGAAATCTTTGAGTAAAAGTTCGAGCCGTTTCAGTGTTTTCCGGGCTTCCTCCGCTTTCATCCTGGCTTCTTCAACAACCTCCGCCTCCGCGTTCGCCATAAATTTCGGGTTGCTTAACTTGGTTTCCGCGTGCTGGAGGTCGACCCGCGTCTTGTCGATCTCTTTTTCGAGGCGTTTGCGTTCTTCCACCCAATCGATGGTCTCTCCCAGTATAACATAGATTTCCCGAGCGGAATCAACGTAGGCGGTCGCGGATTTTCCGGGTTTTTGATCGACGACGGTTACCGCTTCGACATTTGCCAAAAATCGGATATAGGTTGTTTCTTCTTCCAACAGTCCGGTTCCCGGTTGGCCCAAAAAACGGATTGCGACGCTAAACTTCTGGGAGGGCGGGACTTGGAACTGCGCCCGAAGATTTCGGATTCCCCGAATCTCTTCGATAAGCGCCTCATAACGGTTCCGCTTCTCCGAGAAGGTGTATTCCGGTCTCTCTTCGGGCCACGGCGCGACGATTAAAGAATCCGCTTCTTTTTGTATCGGTAAGTTTTGCCATAGCTCTTCGGTGATGAAGGGCATGAATGGATGGAGGACGCGAATGCTCCGCTCCAGCACATAAGACAAGACCGCGCGGGTATTCTGTTTTTGCCCGCCCTCCCCGTACAGGATCGGTTTCGCGGATTCCAGGTACCAATCGCAGAATTGGTTCCAGAAGAACTCATAGATCGCCTTTGCCGCAAAGTTGTAATCGTAATGGCGTAGATAGTCGGTGACCTTGCTTATCGTTTCGTTGAGCGTCGACAGGATCCAACCGTCGGCTAAGGTGCATTGATCGGGATCAATGGATAGAGGCGCGCCGCCGTTATCCGTATCCAGATTCATCATAGCGAAACGCGAAGCGTTCCAAAGTTTATTGGCAAAGTGCTGGTAGGTTTCGATGTTCTTCACGTCATATCGGATGTCGCTGCCCTGGGAGGCCATGATCGCCAGCGAGAACCGTGTGGCGTCGGCGCCGTAGGTTTGGATCACTTCGATCGGATCGATGCCATTCCCGAGCGACTTGCTCATCTTCCGCCCCTTTTTATCTCGCACCAACTGGTGGATATAGACATCTTTGAAAGGGATTTCATCCATAAACTCCAACCCCATCACGATCATACGGGCAACCCAAAAGAAGATGATATCAAAGGCGGTGCTCAACAACGAAGTAGGGTAAAAGGTTTCGAGATCGGCGGTTCGGTCTGGCCAACCCAAGGTGGAGAACGGCCAAAGGCCGGAAGAGAACCAGGTGTCGAGGACATCGGAATCTTGAATCAGATGAGAGGAACCGCATTTTTGGCACTGCTTCGGCTCTTCTTCTGTCACGTTCAGATGGCCACAATCCTGACAGTACCAGACGGGAATGCGATGTCCCCACCATAGCTGGCGGGAGATACACCAGTCATGCACCTCGTTCATCCAATTCAGGTATACCTTTTTCCAACGGTCGGGATAGAATTTTACGCGTCCGTTTTCGACGACCTCGACGGCTCGCTCGGCGAGTGGTTTCATCTTGATAAACCATTGATCGGAGAGACGCGGTTCGATTGAGGCAGAACACCGGTAACAGTGTCCAACCGAGTGGTTGTAGTCCTCTATTTTCACTAAAAAGCCTTCCGATTCAAGACGCTCCACGATCTTCTTTCTTGCTTCGAGCGCGGAAAGCCCGGAATAAATGCCCGCTTCCGGGGACATTTTTGAACGTTCGTCGATCACTTCGACAAAGGGGAGGTTGTGGCGAATCGCCATCTGATAGTCGTTGGGATCGTGGGCGGGCGTCACTTTCACAGCACCTGTTCCGAACTTCGGATCGACAAAATGATCGGCGATGATCGGAATCTCTCGGTTAACGATCGGCAGGAACAGGGTCTTTCCGATCCAGTCTTTGTACCGTTCATCTGAAGGATTAACCGCCACGGCCGTATCGCCCAACATGGTTTCTGGACGTGTGGTCGCGACGATTAAACCCTGTTCTTCCCCTTTTATCGGGTACCGAATATACCAGAGATGGCTTTTTTCATCTTCGTGCTCGACCTCTTCGTCGGACAATACTGTACCGCATCGGGAACACCAATTCACGAGATACTTCCCTTTATAGATCAACCCTTTATCGTAGAGTTGGACGAAAGCTTTTCTAACAGCGCGGTTCAACCCTTCGTCCAGAGTGAACCGGTCGCGTTCCCAATCCACAGAACAGCCGATCCATTCGATCTGCTTTTTGATATATTCCCGGTACTCGTTCGCCCATTCCCAGGTGATGCGAAGGAATTCCTCGCGTCCCACTTCGTCTCGTGAGGTTCCCTTTTCGCGTAACGTTTTCTCGACGACCCCCTGAGTGGCGATCCCCGCGTGATCCTCGCCCGGAAGCCAGAGGGTGTTTTTCCCCAACATCCGATTAAAGCGGATCGTGATATCCTGGAGGGTCATATTCAAAGCATGGCCCATATGCAGTTTGCCGGTGATATTCGGCGGAGGGATGACGATGACGAAGGGTTCCCCTTTGCCGGAAGGTTTAAAATTGCCGTTTTCTTTCCACGTTGCGTACCACTTGTTCTCGATCCCTTTGGGATCGTAGGCTTTCGATAAGGGTTCCATAAACATGCCTCCATATTTTCAACGATACCGGGTAAACGGAAACGATTTGGCGGATTATCCCCTGAATGCTCGCAATTATAGCACGTTAATCCGTTTTTGCTTAAAGGAGGCGGAATCAAATCCCGGGATCTTCTCCGCTCC
>JAAYCF010000098.1 GCA_012744415.1 Thermotogaceae bacterium | reverse complement strand
CAACTCAGCGCGGCGGTCAACGAAGCGAATGGAAAAGATACCATCGAAGTAGACGGGGGGACGCTGCTGAACAATGAGACGAAACAAATTACGATTGCGGGGACGGAGGTAACGATCCGTTCGAGCAACGAAACCCCATTCACGATCGACATGTTGCAACAAGACCGGGTTTTCGAGATAACGGGAGGGGCTTCGGTCACGATGAGCCGCTTAGTGATCACGGGCGGAGCAGCGGCGGCGGGGACGCACGGCGGCGGGGTATCCATCACCGGGTTCTCCATGCTTACGACGCGCCATGCGACAATCGCCTCGAACACCGCGAATAACGGTGGTGCCGTCTACGTTAACTACGGGGCGTTCACCACCATAGACACGACGATTGCCTCTAATACCGCGAACAACGGTAACGGCGGCGGGGTATACGTCACCAACGGAACTTTCAACGCCGATAACGCGACGATCGCCTTGAACACCGTGAAAGGGACATTCCGTTACGGTGGCGGGGTATACGTCACCAACGGGAGCTTCAACGCCATAAACACGACGATCACCTCGAACACGGCGATTAATAGTGCCAACTGCGGGGGGGTGTACGTCTATACTAACGGGAGCTTCAACGCCGTAAACACGACGATCACCACGAATACCGCGCATAATCAAAGGGGAAACTGCGGAGGGGTATACGTTCGAGGAGGAACCTTTACCGCTACTGGCACAACGATCGCTTCGAACTCCGCAGGTTTTGGTAGCGGGGTATTCGTCGATAATGGAACCTTCACCGCCGTATACGCGACGATCACCCTAAACACCGCGATTGTCGGCGGCGGGGTATACGTCACCAACGGAATCTTCAACGCCATACACACGACGATCGCCACGAATACCGCGATTCCTGATGACAACGGCGATTACGGTAATGGCGCCGGCGTGTTCGTTAATGACGGAACCTTCACTGCGACCGATAGTACGCTTATTGCTTCAAACACGGCTTCAAATAATGGTGGTGGCGTGTACCTCTGTACTTCGGCCACTTTCAACGCGAACAGCATCACCATCCAGGGGAACGAAGCTGTAATCGGTTCCGGAGGCGGGATTTATTGGGGAGCTGGGACGATAAATACGTTAACAGCCGCCTGGTCCCCGAAAGCGGATCAACAGGACGCGTTCTCTGTGTCCGTTACGGGTGCGATAACCGTCCCCCCGGACACGGAACACCCTGTCCAGGTGACCGGTAACACGGCTCCTAATAATCCCGGAACACATCAAATGCGCTGCGAATAATCATACAAAACAAAGAAAGCTGTCGATCGGTGCGCTTTCTGGTTCGCGGGATTTTGTTTTAATGTACGGGCGGAAAACTATTCGCCCGCTGGTTCGATTTCCCGCTAAACGGCCCTATCATCCGACGCCCCTACGAAAACAAAAAAGCCTTATGGGATCGCGTTCCTAATTTTTACGGTATTACCTTCTTTAAGGAACCTCTTGATATCGGAAACCTTGATTCGGTTCGCTGAACAGATTCCGCTTGCTTTCATTGTCGTCTGGGTGATCGAGATCCGAAAGATTGCCGTTCCAGTTCGATATCTTTACGACCATCGAGAGAGAAACGGCGATGAGAAGGCCGAACGGACGCTAGATTTTCGGAAAAGGAGAAAGAACTTTGCCTGAGATTTCGAATATTTACACGAAAAACCGCGGGATAACTTCCCGAAAGCATGTCAGGGTACGCCCGCTCCGGGAAGGGATTTTCATCTGGCTGTCGAGATCTGGATCTTCCGACAGCCTGATAGATATGGGTAACGAAAAGCCATCCGGATAAATCGTACCCAAGTCGTGGGAATATACGGAAGGATCCGTAATCGCAAGAAACGCTGCGATTGACCCGGTCCATACAGTGATATTGTCATGAAAGTGATGGGACAATTGGATTTTATCGACTTTACAAGCCCTTAAGCGCCTTCCTGATGTTTTCTTTTTCTTCCGACGTTTTAAACGAATGGAAATAGTCCCCGATTGCGATGCCGAAATCGATGAAGGAGAACCCATCGGCCGTAATCACGTTTTGATCCTGAACGACCTTTTCGCTCGTCCATCCCCCGCTCGGAAAGATCCCTTCTTGAACCTTTTGCGCGATCTCTTCCGGAGTGAAAGAAGCGGTAAACCTTCTCCCGTTCAAAATCCCGGCTTTTCCTAAGTATTGTGGTCCCGCGCAGATGGCGGCGACCAATTTACTTTGATCGTTGAACTCCCGGATGAGCTCCATCAGATCGTCGTGGAATTCGGGCTTATTACCTCCCGGTATGATGAGCCCGTCAAAGGCGTCGGCGCCCATATGCTTCAATTCCTGCCATGCCAACGTCGGTTGATAGACCAAACCGGTCAGCGATTTAACCGGTTCCATCGATCGCGCGAAGCTATCGATCCGATATCCCATAAACCATCCGGCGATGACCGCGACCCCGGAAAGTTCAAAATCCGCCATGTTTTCGTAGTAGTAGACTAATAGTCGTTTATTCATGCGGTGTTCTCCTTTTTGGTGACGTTATGTAGGGACCCTTATAGGTTCTAAGAACCTCATCATTTGGCTATTATAGCACCGATCGTGCGATAACGAGATTTCTAGCGTTCGTTATCGCTTCATAGAATGCTTAATGCGCTCGTTCTGTCTTATCATAAACTATTTTAACAAGGATACGCACGGTTGAAACCGCTACGTTAACCGTCACAGAGCCCACACCTTCAAAGGGTCGCGAGATTTGGTTTTAATGTAGGGGCGAATAACGATTCACCCGCAGGCGTAATTTTTTATAAAACGGGCGTATCATCCGACGCCCCAACGAAAAATAAAAAAGGTTTGATGTGGGCGCGGCAGCTGCGTATTTCCAGTAGCTTTGCCATGAGATTCGCTTCATGGGCTATTTACAGAGTGTCATTCCGAATAATCGAGTATTTGACTATGTTTAGTAATATATCCGGTAAACTAAGCCGACATAAATGTCGGCGCTCCTTATAACCCGCTTATAACGAGGTTTACAACTATTTTTTAGTTATACGCCGCTCTCTTCCCGATCACATAATCGCTTATAACGTTAATCTACTTATAGACCTTTCACAAAGCGGATAACAAGGAGCGTACAGCACGTATTTCCAGAAGGTGCCTCTTCAGGTTCGCAAGACGAGTAATGTCGTGACCACCCCGGCCTGTGGAGACGGCCTCCCCTCCATAGAGAGGAATTTCATTAACTGCACCCCATAACTTAACACACCCCCTCCTCTTTAAGGAGGTAATCCATATGGTATACTTTCTTCAATGGCCGCATCAACACCAGCTTATCAGAGGCGATTTCGCCATTTACGAATTGAAAGGGGGAACCAAAAATTTCTCAAGATCAGCAAAACATATCTTTTATAGAAGTTACGGACCGCAATTTGCGGGAAGTCTGCAAGTTAAGCGGAACATTGACACCGGGTCAATCGAAGTGCGTTGCTTCGAATGCTTTTTCTATTGCGGAAGCGCATTTTCATCCCGAAGCATGGTATCGCGCCATCGTTTTGGGAGATACACCCATCGGATTTTTGATGGTAAATATCTCCCCGGATGACGAGGAAGGCGCTTTGGTACCTGCCGAAGATTACCCTTTCGCGTTTCTTTGGCGATTTATGATCGCGAAAAGTTATCAAAAAAAAGGCTATGGAAAAAAAGCGTTGGATTTGCTCGTAGATAAACTCAGGAAAGAAGGATACCGGGCGCTCTATTCTTCATGCCATCTTGGTAAAGTAAGCCCCTACCGTTTCTACCTATCCTACGGATTCACCGACACCGGCGTATTCGAAGACGGGGAAGAAGTGATTCGATTGGATCTAAAGAACGCCGGCGCCAACCTGAAAATGGATTCCTAAGACGGTGCAATCATTGATTTACATAACACGAATGCCTAAATCCCGGAACAGACGGCATCCGTTCTTTTCCGTGCCGGCAAGGAAATAACGAATCCTT
>JAAYCF010000097.1 GCA_012744415.1 Thermotogaceae bacterium | reverse complement strand
ATCCATAGATCCGGCACGAGATCCAAGTCTTTCAGACAGCGCAATCCTCCGTCCACGGCCACGAGGTAATCATAGCGGCCGATAAAGTCCGCCTCGCGCGGAGAGATCGATCGCGATTGATCCGCGCCGCATACGACCAACCCTTTCCTCTTTTCTGCCACGCTCTTACCCATCCATTTTCGTTATTCCGCAAATTTAGGCGATAATTACCTGTTTTAATATGATTATCTATGTCAATCTCTTGAATTCGCCCATATTATACACGTTTTTATATAAAAGTCAATTAAAAAAAGCCTGAAAAGCGGCATCGATAAAAATACACCCGCTGCTCCGAAATTTTTGGTACAATAGGGGCAGTATGCTGAAAACAGCGATCAACGCCTTTAAAAAATCATGGTTTTTTGTTAATAAACTGCACCTGCTCATACCATTTTTGTTTTTCCTGGTATTCAATTTTTCAGGTGCGATTCTCGGGTTTCTCGTATTTTCGTTTCTATTCCTGATTCGTATTCTCACCCAAAAAGTCCCGTTAGATCCGTTGAAAGAATTTGAAAAACGAGTGTTTGTCTATAAAAGGACGGACGTTGGGGATTTGAAATTGGATTTGTGGTATCCTGAGAATGGCAGCGAGCCGCACCCGTTGGTGATCTATGCGCACGGGGGCGGATGGATTTCGGGGTTTAGAAACCAACCGAACAATGTGTCTTGGTGCCGGTACCTGGCTTCAAAAGGATTTTGCGCCGCTTCCGTCGGTTATCGGTTAGGCATCGTCAAATCGATCGACGAGATCATGTCCGATTTTTCAGACGCGATCGCCTATGCGCGCGAACATGCCGCCGAACTCCACATCGATCCCGAACGCCTCTTCCTGATGGGTTTGTCGGCGGGAGGGCATTTGGCTCTTTTGTATACGGCCTACCAGACCTTTCACAGCAATCGGGAACGACTGAAAGGCATTCGGGGGGTCGTGGCCTTCTATGCCCCGACGAATCTAAAGGACCTGTTCGAGAGAGACAGCAAATCTTTTTTCGCGCGATTTGCCGTTTTGTTAACGTTGCGCGGGACACCCGCCTCAGTCGAAGAGCTATACCAAGAATACTCGCCCATCCGATGGCTCAGCGAGCGGATGAAGCCGACCCTTCTGGTTCACGGAAAAGAAGACACAACGGTTCCCTTCAATTCGAGCGTCAATTTCGCGCGCGGGCTCAAGCGACTGAAAGTGCCCTTTCGTTTTCTCGTGCATCAGTCTGGCAATCATACCTTCGAATTCTCCAAGAAAGACGTCCAGACAGATTGGATCTTGGAACAAACCGTCCGTTTCTTGCGGGCGAATCTGAAGGATCGGAAGCCGAAATCTTCTCTTCTAAACGAGGAGTTGAGAAAATACTATGAAAATTGATTTTTCCTATACGAAGCAGCCCATCCCATTCCTTTCCGGATACATTTTTAAAGGGATCAACTACCGGTGCAGCTATATCCGTTTCGATACCTTGTACCGCAATCCTTCACCGGGAACCGAAACGGTTAGCCTTTATCATTTCCACCCGAAAACGAAGGCGAAGGCGACGATCCTCATCCTCCACGGGCTGGGAAGCGGCAACATCAAATTCCTTCTGTGGATGGGCATGCATTTGGCGGCGGCGGGTATGAACGCGGAGGTTCTGATCCTGCCCGGTAACTATACACGCGTGGAAAAAGACTCGATGAGCGGCCGCAGTTACATTTGGCCGGATATCGCCGTGATGTACCGGTTCTGGGAACACGCGGTCGTGGACATCCAAACGACGATCGACTTCCTGGAACAGCAAGGTTTATGGCTGGAAAACAACTGTATCAGCGGTTATTGCCTGGGGGGGATGTTGGCTTCGATGGTCCCCGTCCTAGACAAACGCATCCATCAGACGGTGATGATCGCCACTGGCGGTTATTTTCCGAAAATCCTCTACGAGTCCAGCGCGACACGGTTTGCCAGAAAGTTGTTTCGGGAGGGGTATCGAACGGAATACTCCCTTCACGATCCGAAATCCCTCTTTTCGATCTACCAGGAACAGTACGGGTTCGTTAAGAAAGCCGATTTGGAGACGTTGCTCACCAGTGAGAAGATCCACCCTCTTTTTCGCATCGATCCAATTGCTTACGCGCACCTGTTGGATAAAAATCGGGTTACGTTCATCGAAGCCTTTTTCGACAAAACCCTACCCCGGACGAGTCGGCAACTTTTGTACCGCGAAATGAAGGGGGCGAACCGATATATCCTGCCTACCGGCCATACCTGGTGGCTTCCTTTCGAAATCCTGTACGCACGTTACTTGCTTCACCGATTGCACGCGTATTCCCGAAATAGCTCCAAAGCGCTGCTGAAAATGGAAACGATCGAAGAACCCGTCAACGATCTGGATGGGCACATCGATACGCATTAGAGAGGGTTGGAAGAGGTGACTTTCTTTGGATCAAGCCTTTCTAAAAGAGAAGCCAAGGCCTTCGACTGGCGGGAGCTGTTTCCGGCGCCGACAAATAGACATACCACAGGGTATTCCGGAACTGTCGGAATCGAAGGGACGATCTGGGCGATATCGTTAATGAACATCGCGTCGGGCCGGTTTTGACCCAGCACGGAAACGAACTGTTCAAAGAGCTCGGGTTTCATCTCTTCATAGGCCGAATAGATCGGCAAGATATAGGTTTTTCCAATCTGGCGGGAGCTTAAGACGGCGATGAAGTCACGAAATTCCCGTTCAAGCCGAGAATAGCGGTGGGCTTCGAAAACGAGATACGTCAGGGAACGGGGAAAGCGCTCATTGACGGCTTGAAGAACGGATTCGATTTCCCTCGGGGTGTGCGCGTAATCGTCGATGACGACGACCCGGTCCGATGCATAACGGATCGAAAAACGCCGATCCACGAAACGAAATCGATCCAAACAAACCATGGTTTTTTCGCCCGAGAGGCCGTAGGCTTCGCAAACCTTCAAGGCGCAAGAAGCGTTTAGCCGATTATGAATGCCCGGGATCTCTCGGTGATAACGGCGCTCGATCTCCGGATCGAGTTCGAAAAGACGCGTTGTTCCGTGAGCAATCCCGCGCAAGTCGCAAAAATGGCGATATGCCCCGGCGTAGCCCAGAGGAAAGATCCGTTCCCGGGCACGGCTGACAAATTCGAAGATGGCGTCTTGGTAACGTGAAAAGTCCTTTTCGTAGTGTTCAAGATGATCACCGTGGATATTCGTAAAACAGGCGATGTCGACTGAAAAATCACGCAAAAACCCGTCACTTTCATCCACTTCCATCACCAAAGGCCCGGTTCCCCGGCGGTAGTTTCCTTCCTCCAAATCTTGATGCAACCCGCCTAGCAATACGGTGGGATCCTCTCCGTTCTCAATAAGCATATGCGCTACCATCGCGGTCGTCGTGCTCTTTCCATCCGTTCCGGTAATCCCGATGACAGGTTTCGGGTATCGAGGCAGGATCCTGCCGAGGAATATCAACCGTGGGAAAGCGGGGATCTCTTTTGCGCGAACCGTTTTCAATTCTTCGTTCTGTTCGGAAACGGCGTTGGTATAAACGACCATATCCGGATTTTTCACATTGGCCGAGCGATGACCGATAAAGACTTCGATGCCGCGATTTTTGAGCAGAACGATCCGATCATTCTCGGTATCCGCGCTGCCCGATACAATAAAACCCAGATCTTTCGCCAATAAGGCCGCGGCACTCATTCCGATCCCGCTGATTCCAATGAAATGTACTTTCATCGCGTCCTCCTTGTCGCATCTGTGTTTTATCTTTCGCTTACCGACCGTATTCTACCATATTCGTATTTTGATGCAACCCCTCTTTTCCCCGCGAGGTCCGAGCAATAACCAGTGTGAAAAGTCTTTACCGCTTGTCCCCCATAATGGGAAATGCCAACCGAAAGGCGTCATATGCGGCCTAATCCGTTGCCCGTTCTTCGCCTTGGATATGATATAATTAAAAATAAACCTAAGGAAAGAGGGTCACTATGGTTGATTTTCGCTTCGACGGGGAAGACATCATCTTGTTTGTCGGATCGAATGCCGATACAAATGAGTTAGAAGCCTTTTTCGACGAAAAAATAACGCTTATGAAAAACTTCAATAATGCGGCGTCCAAAGTGACGGTATGGTTTGAGGACGACGTAGAAAAACCAGGCCAGATCCAAATGATAGGCGCTCGCTTACGCCAGGCGGGGCTTTCGATAAAATCCTACTCTTTCGAAAAACCCCTTGCCCGTCACCAAGCGGCAACCCTGACGCAAATCCCGTACAGGCAGGTACTCTCCGAAGAGCCTTGTCTTTTGGAACCCCCGCCCTTGAAGCCGGTGAAGGTTGTGGAAGGATCCCTGCGATCCGGCCAGTCCGAGGAATACGATGGCCACGTCTTTGTGATGGGGGATAGCCACCACGGGTCCGAGATTAAAGCGGCCGGAAGCGTGATCGTGTGCGGAACGATCAAAGGATCCGTGCATGCCGGGGCTGCGGATCCCGACCATTCCTTCATCGCTTCGAACGCCTTATTGAACGCTTATGTAAAAATCGGGGAGGTCTTTTCTTACTCTCTCGTAAGCGAACTCTGCACGGTGTGCGTTATCAAAAACGGAAGAATTCATTTGATACCGATCGCGAAACAAGAGATTCCGAACGATTTCGGTAAAATAGGAAGGGTGAGATAGTGTGAGTTTGGATACTTTCGCGCTTTTAAAAAGCTTGTCGGCGGCTTACGGCCCTCCCGGACGAGAGAGAGAGGTCCGCGAGCTTTTCAAAGAATATGTGAACGGATTAGTAGATGAGGTCTACGAAGATACCAGCGGGAACTTGATCGTGAAGAAATACGGCCAACACAAAGGAACCGTATTTTTTTCGGCTCATATGGACGAAGTGTGTTTTCTTGTCTCCAAGGTTCTCCCGGAAGGATTTTTACGTCTGGAGGGAATCGGAGTCGATCCGAAACTGCTTCCTTCTCAGAAGGTTTGGATACATACGCGGTCTGGCAAACGGCTGCGCGGGGTAATCGGCATGCTGGCCCCGCATTTGCAAACGGAAGAAACGAGAAGCAAATTGAACGGATTTGAAGACTTGTTTGTGGACGTCTCGATGTCCGATTTTTCGGAGATCTCCGTTGGCGATTTTGTCACCTTTGACAACGAATCCTTCACGGTTGGCGACTTCTTTTTTGGCAAGTCTCTGGATGACCGTTCCTGCGGCGTCATTATTGTCAAGATGCTTGAAAGGCTGTCGGCTCTTAAACATGACTTTGATGTTTTCGCCGCGTTTTCGTCGCGGGAAGAGATAGGCGCTTTTGGCGCCCGCACGGCATCCTATGAGCTACAACCGGATATTGGTATCGCGTTGGACGTCACACACGCGATCGATGCCTCTCCGAACTATCCGAAGAATGAGTTTGGGAAAGGTCCGGCGATCTCCGTAGGAGCGATTCCTCACCGGAAAATTTCGAATCTCTTGATTGAGACGGCCAAACAGAACGGCATCCCTTATCAGGTCGAACCATCGCCTTCTCGGACGGGTACCGACGGCGATCAGATCCAGCTTGAAACAATCGCGACGGGAGTCGTTTCCTTGCCGCTTCGCTACATGCACACGCCGTACGAACAAATCTGCGTCAAAGATATCGAAGAGAGCGCGAGACTGCTTGCGCTTTTCGTTTCGGCGCTGAAGGAAGGGGTCGTATAAGATGTATTTAAAGGATTTATGCGAGATTCATGGCGCCTCCGGAAATGAAGAGCAAGTTCGGACCTATATACAGGAGCAATTGAAAAATGTCGATCAACCGGGGCAAGTCGATGTTTTAGGTAACTTGTTCTTCGAAAGAAAGGGAAATGGGAAGTCGGATAAAACGATCCTTCTCTTGGCGCATATGGACGAAGTCGGCTTGATGGTGACGAACATACAGGACGACGGCCTGCTGGCGGTTTCCCCGGTCGGCGGGGTTGATCCGAGGGTTTTACCGGGCAAACGCGTGTGGGTGGGAGAAAACAACACCCCGGGAGTGATTGGCTATAAGGCGATCCACCTTCAGAAAGACGATTATAAAACGATTCCCAATTGGGAAAAGATTCGAGTCGATATCGGCGTTCAGAAAAAAGAAGAGGCTCAAAAGACCGTCAGTTTAGGCGATTACGTGCATTTTTACTCCGCTTTTGAAGAGTACGAAAATCGATATGTCGGTAAGGCGCTGGACGATCGGGGGGGTTGCGCGATTCTGATGGCGTTATACCGCGAATTGCCGGTTTTGGATTATAACGTGGTCTTCGCCTTCGTGGTTCAGGAGGAGATCGGCCTGAGAGGCAGCGGCTCGACGCTCAAACGCTATAAACCAGACGCAGCGATTATCGTGGAAGGAACCACAGCAGGCGATAATCCCGAACTGAAAAAAGAACGGTGGTCCACTCATTTGGACAACGGGCCTGCGATCAGTTACCTGCAGAGCGGATACGCGCTCGATTACCGGTTATTCGAAGCGATTTTGGCCTTCGCGAACCAAAAAGGCATTCAATATCAACTGAAGGGACGCACGGTCGGAGGTACCGACGGCACGCGCTTGGCCGGTAGTTATTTCGGAGTCCCATGCGCCGGTGTGAACATCCCGTCTCGCTATATCCATTCTCCCGTGTCGGTGATCTCTAAAAAAGACTTCGAGAACACCAAACAACTCATTGCGGACATCTTAACCGAAGAAATCCTGCTAAAAGCGTTGGAGGTAAAGGTATGAAAGAATTGATCAAGAAACTCGCTCAAGTATCCGCGCCCAGCGGTAGAGAGCGAAAAGCGCACCTCGCCATTCTCGAAGAACTTGAGGGATTCATCGACGGGCACCGTTTCGACAACGTCGGAAATCTGATTGTTTGGAAAAACGGAAACGGCGAGAATAAAAAGAAAATCATCTTTGACGGGCACGCCGATGAGATCGGTGTTGTCATTACGCATATTGACGAGAGAGGCTTTTTAAGAATCGATCCGGTAGGGGGTGTCAATCCTCTGATGCTTTTGGGCGTTTTAATGAACTTCGACGGCATCACCGGGATCGTCTCCTATGAAGCAGAAACCGACGAGGACGCGAGAAAAAGTCTAACGCAACCAAGTTACGACCGGTTGTTCGTGGATATCGGCGCGACGAGTCACGAAGATGCTTGCAAAAAAGTGCATATCGGTCAATTTGGTTCGTATCTGTCGCCCTTTTTTGACCTCGATCCGATGTTGGTCTCGAAGAGCATGGATGACCGGGTAGCCTGCGCGATCGTCGTCCAAACGATCAAAGAGACGCAGCACCCGTATCACGACATCTACGGAGTTTTCGCCGTCCAGGAGGAGGTAGGACTGTTAGGAGCGAAAGTTGCCGCTTACGATCTTCATGCCGATATCGCGATTGCGGTGGACGTAACGGCCCATACCGATACGCCGAAAGGGAACAAACGCATGGATCTGCAGTTGGGAAAAGGGCCCGCGATAAAAATAAAAGACAAAGGCTCCATTTCCGACGAGACCATCGTGCGCCTGTTGACTACGTGCGCGGAAGAGAATCAAATCCCTTTCCAGTACGAAGTCCTGGTTTTTGGGGGGACTGACGCGCAAGGCTATCAATTGACGGGCGCCGGAATCAAAGCGGGCACGCTTTCCATCCCGTGCCGATATGTCCATTCCCCGCACGAAATGGTTCATATACAAGATGTAACCAACGCGGTTCGACTGCTCAAAGCGGTGGCTTTGAAACCCAATTGGTAATCATTGCCGGTTACCGGGTGTGCGTTCGCCCGGAGTTGCCGGAGACGATGTGTCGTTGAAGCGATGAAGGAAATATTCACGTATTCGGTTCTGAAAGAAGTTCAAACCCGCTGTTTCCTTTTCTTTGAAGAACAAGAAAGCGGATTTCAAGAGCGGATTTTGAGCGAAGAGAATTCATTCACGGTCATTGACACGAAAGTGAAATCGACGATTTCAGACTTACAGCCTCTGTATCGGAAAGCCTATCCGGTCAGCGCGGGGGAGTACTGCAAATCCATCGATCGGGTATTCGAGCTTTATACGGTTCTGCAAGCCCTAAGTAATCGTGTGCAGATGATTAACGTTATCGGTGGCGGCGCGTTGATCGATTTGGTCGGTTACGCGTTGGCAACTTCCTTTCAGGATCTGAAGATGCGGGCAATTCCGACGACGCCCTTTTCCCAGCTATACGGGTTTTATCAACGTAGTTTCTATATCCATTTCGACCGCAAGATCAACCTGTTAGGCGTCTTCGGCATCCCGCAGGAATTATGGATTGTCCCGTTTTTTTTGAAGACTTTTGCCGTGGAGGACATTCGTAAAGCGCACGCCGTATGCTTTGCCACCGCTTTGGGATTTCAGGAGCATTTTTATTACCTTGTCGAAAAATCGTTGAGTTTGTTGATCAACAACCAAACGAATTGGACGGTCTTTTATGAATTGTTGCGGGAGCACCACTATTTGAGGGCGAAATTTTCTCTGGAATATCGTTTAATCCCCGGAGAGTCGATGGGTTTTCTGCTGCAGACAGCCACCGGGTTCCAGATGGATTATGTGGATGCTTTCATCAAAGGGTTGATGTTGGAAGCCTATATCTCTTTCAAACTCGGAATTATTGAGGAAAGCTCGTTCGAGATGATCCGAAAGACCTTGGGCCAAATCGGTTTGGAAGACAAACTGCCCCCGCAACGTCAAGTCGATTTGCAGACGCTGTTTTCTCTGATTGATGAGAAGAAAGCGATCAAGATTCAAGTGATTAAAGGTTTTGGCAACTCTCAGGAAACAACGGTCTCGGCAGGGATTATCGAACATATACTCAAAGAATACTACTTCGGAAAGCAAAGTTGATCCGAGGAGCATTTTGGAAGGCAGACATGCCTTCTTTTGAGCCATTCTTTTCGTTTTTGTCGGGGTATGACGGGTTCTTTTCTGATAAGGGGGTTGGGGGAAAATGGAAAATCTGCAACCGATACACAGGAAACCGGGCGGAAGAAGTGTCAACCAACGGGCTGAGTATGGTAAGGGATATATGGGCCCGGCGATTCCTATCGAACCGCAACCGAAGAAGCCGAAAGCGTCGAACAGGCTTGGTTTGAGCCCGGTTCAGGGTCAATTGCTGGCGATCATCGTGATTTCGCTTGCGTTGGCCGTTGTTTTATTGGGGTTTTGGATTAACCGTCTACTCACCGAGAGACAGAACAAAGACTTCATCATACAAAATCTCAGCTCGCGCGTTCAAAATTTGGAGAATGTCGCACAAGAATACGAGACGACGTTGGCCGGAACCCCCGCTGATAGTTATCGGCCGTTACCGACAGACATAGCCGCCACCGTTGCGCCGGGGATAGAAAATCCTGACATGGCGAAGAAAGAGTCGTTTGAGTTCGAGCGGTTTTTCAAGAACGCAGAAATCACCATCTACGAAGGCAAACCCCTCACCTTTTATATCTGCAATGATCAAGCTGCCCTACGTTTGATCCGGGATAGCCAACTCCCCTATTTGTTGTCCGCATACTCGGACAATGAATACAGCTTGGTGTTAATCGGGCGTTACGAACCGGCATGGGTTGTTCAGTTGGACAATCTACAAAAGATCCGTCGGGAATTCATGAACCATCTGATCACGCTGTCCGCTTCTCCGACGCAAACGGGAACGTCGACCGCGCTGCCTTCGATACCAGAGATACCGGAAGACCTGCAAGGCTTGGAGCTCAGAAGGCTCTATACCCTTTACAATATCCAAATTTCAGCCGATTCCAGTTTGGAAAAACTGAAAACTCAAACCGGTATTCTGCGTAATGAGGGAATTCCGGCCTTTATCTATGGATACTCCAGTTCCGGCACGAGTTTGTTGTACTCCCTGCGCGTTGGCATCTTTCCGACAGACCAGGACGCGAAAAAGTATTCCGAACAGATGGATCGCGTTCTGTATCGCGAGCTGATACATAAAGAGATCACAGACCGCTTCATCCGGCAGTTGGCGATTCCGCAATGATCGTGTTTCGACCGCTGCCGCCTGAAATTAAAGCCGAGCACTGTCGCGTAGACCTCTTACCGTTCTT
The DNA here is from genome assembly GCA_012744415.1 of Thermotogaceae bacterium. GTDB lineage: Bacteria > Thermotogota > Thermotogae > MWEM01 > MWEM01 > MWEM01. Next base: position 5,798 of record JAAYCF010000097.1, on the reverse strand, counting down.
CGGCGGGGCCATCCGGATAGAGTGGCTTGAAAACCCGTCCGGAAAGCTATCGGAAGGATTGGTTCAAGCCCGTTTCATTGCTCGAACCACGAAAGGGGCGATCGTAAAGAGCGCGGGCGCTTCTCAATTCCTCTCTTTTCTTGAAGGGCGAACGCAGGCGATGGATATGGTGTTATACCATTCGGAAGACTTCTCTCCGTTCTTTTTGGAAGTCTACCAAGTATTGGTTGACGAAGTGCCCTATGGCGAAACCATCTCTTATTCGGCGCTTGCCGCGAAGATGCGCCGTCGGTGCTCTCCTCGCGCGATCGGCTTGGCGATGAGTAAAAATCTTTGGCCTTTGGCGGTTCCCTGCCACCGGGTCTTAACGAAGACAGGCCAGCTGGGCGGGTATCAGGGAGGGATCGAGAATAAACGCGCTCTTCTCGATATGGAACGCCTCCGGATGGCCTAATTCTCCGCTATTTTGGCTCTCAGCCGCCTTATGGGGCGGTTTGCTTTTAGAAGGGAATCTCTTGCGCATCGCCGGGCTCTTCGCCCTTACCTTACTCCTCCCGTTAGGGCTATGGTTCCGGAAGCGCGCGAAAAGCGCTTCGCTTTCCGCCTTCTCCGGAAAAAGCGCCACCGCTGTGGCAAACAAGCAATTCCTGTTCTTTCTTTTTATCAGCGCTTTTTTTATCAGAGGCGTTCTTCCAGGGTTTTTCAGCTCCCATTACTCATTTGTTCCCGAACAAACGATTTCCGCGGTCGGCAGGATCCAGAGCGTCACGGAGAAAAGCGTGCGACTGACGGAAGTCAGCGTGCTGGAAGGCCGGGTCTGGAAGAGGGTGAAAGACGTCGTTTACATTTATAGAGAGGCGGGATGCGCTTACGAACCAGGTGATTGGGCAGGCTTTAGCGGTCGCGTGACGATGGTGGATCCGATCATCTATGTCTCGGTTCTGTACCCTTCCGGGGCCTTTCACTACCCGTATCAGACGGGACCGATCCGCCGATTTCTCTCTTTCGGTCGCGGGATTGCGAACGCCTACGCGGAACATCTGGAAAGTATCCTCCCTCGGGAAGAAGCCATGGTGGCCGCCGGCATCTTTCTTGGCAAACGCTTTGAAGGGGATTTGCGCCACTGGATGAACGACTCGGGGTTAGGTCATTTGTTCGTCGTTTCCGGTCTTCATTTCGCGATGCTGTACCAGATCGGATTGATTCTGATCAGCTTTTTCCGAGTCACCGACCCTCTCCGCACCGTATTGATTATGGTTTTCCTAGGCTTCTTCTGGATCGTGACAGGATGCCCCGTTTCGTCTTCGCGGGCCTTTTTCTTAATCCTGTTTTATGGCTTTTTCAGAATATTCAGTTACCCGGCTTCAGCGCTCAATCTTCTTGGCGCGGCGGCTATCCTGCTCCTGCTTTTCCAACCTTCTTACGCGCAAGACATCGGTTTTTCCCTCTCTTTTCTCGCCACGATCGGCATCTATTGCGGCTACCGGTTTTCCCTCCGGACCGAAAAGAGAATCGCCCGTTACTTGCTGCCGTTGACGGGCGCGATGGTATTCACGACGCCCATCACGATCTCTCAATTCGGAAGGATACCGTTCTTGTCGATTCTTTTTAATATACTGTTCGTTTCCGTGGTGGCGACGGTCTTGCTGATCGGTCTCTTAATCTCTTTCCTCTGCTTCCTTCTCAACTTGCCCTGGCTTTCGGCGATCTTTCTTCACGGGCTCACACCTTTGCTCAGGCTGAATACGGCCGTCCTCTCTTATTTGGGGAAAAGTGGCGGCACGTTAGCTGTCCCGCCGGAGTTATCGATCCTATTTTGGGGATTAGCGGCCGTGTTTTTTTTAACGGCGCTGTCGATCAAAGACCCCGTTGGTTTGACAACGACGTGAAAAGGTCGTAAAGAAACTGTGTTCCGATCGCGATGATATCATCAGAGGGCAGATATTTCGGGTGATGCAGAGGGTAGTAAGACTCTCGTCGCGTCCCCAACCAGAAGAGCATCGACGGATAGCGCTGGCAAAAGACGCCGAAGTCTTCTCCCACCATCTTAAGAGGCGCGTGGAGCACGTGATATCGTTCTTGTAATTCCGGGATAACGCGATCGAAGAGCGTTTTATCTATTTTGACTTCCGGATATACGGACAATCGATTCACCCGTATTTCCACTCCTGTCAACCTTTCGATTTGCTCGGCCATACGTTCGATCTGATTGAACATCTTGTTGTTTTCATCTATCGATACCGTCCTCATTGAGGCATTGATGAGCGCTTTGGCCGGTTGAATATTGCGGACTTCTCCCGCGACGACTTTTCCGGCCGAGAAGAGAAATGGTTTTTCCACTTCACGGGGCAGCCGATCAACGGCATCTAAAAAGTAACGCAGCGCGAGAAGGGTATTTTTGCCTTCTGCGGGGTAAGCGACATGCGCGCCCACACCCTGAAACAATACGTCGATCTCGGCGGCTGAAGCGAAGAGAACCTGATCGTTGGTCGCCACCGAACCGAACGGATAGTCGTCGTTGACGTGCAACGCGAAACTGGAACGAATCGCATAGCGGTCGAAGAAACCCGTATCAACCGTTTTCTGGGCGCCTCCCCCGCCTTCTTCGGCGGGTTGGAAGAAAAAGAGCATGTTCTGATCGGGCGATTTCTCCACAACTTTTAAAACCAATCCATAGAGAATGGCCGCGTGGACATCGTGCCCGCAAGCATGCATGCAATCGTTTTTAGAAGCGAATTCCCATCCCGTCTCCTCTTTGATGTTCAAGGCGTCGATATCGGCCCGAAACAAGAGATAGTCGCCATCGTTGGCTTTGTATTCCGCCACCAAACCCAGCAAAAAGGGACGGTGAAGGGTGATGCCATCTACTTTGGAGAGTACTCGAAACAAGTACTCGGTGGTTTCATACTCTTGCATCGTCTTTTCGGGGTTTTGATGCAGGGTGTGCCTGACGTCGATCGGGCTGTCATAGATCATGATTTGCCTCCGTTTCTTGTATCGATGTGATATCCGCGAAGCTTATCCGGTCGATGTGACGCTCCGTATAGCTGCGGATTTGTTTGCGCAGCATCTGTTTTTCCATTACAAACTGAAGTTTTTCTTTTTGAACGCGTCGGTTTAGTTCTTTGGTTTGTTTTAAAAATATACGATCTAAAGCCTTCTTTTTGGAAGGAAAGAGGAGCTTGAGCGCCCAGGGGGAATACCCTATTTTTTTCATCCCTTCGGTTATCTTGCCTTTAAATCCCAAAAATGAAGCGATTGTCAGGATAACCCCGACTGCAAAGAAACCAAGCCATCCCGCCGGCCCCGACAGGGCAGCGCCCGCCACACCGGAGATTCCTAACACGCTGGTGAGAATCGTCCCGAAAGAAACCGAGACTACCGTCGTGAGCGTTGAGAAGACGCGATCGGTCAGTCTCTTTTCGATTAGTCCCATCATCAGCGGATCCGGCAGCAGAAAAGCAGCGCGTTCGGATAAAAGGTTTTCGCGGGTATCAAACCATCTGTAGAACTCTTTTTGCGTCGCTTCTTCGATTTGTTTAACGGCGCGCGCGTGAATCTCTTTCTCTGCCAATGCAAGAGTTTCTCCCAACTCCGAGAGTCCCACGTTCAAGTCTTTCTCCAGATCACCAAAGGTCCCGCCCCGCTCCAGGAAATGGGAGATTTTCGGTTCGGCGTGAGAACGGAGAAGCCCGTCCATAACTTGAAGAGAGCGATCCATCGACTGATGGAGGATAGTTTCGTAGACGGCGGCCAATCTATCCGTTATCTCTTCCATCGATTCATGAATCTCGATTTTCACTTGTTTTTCGAAGAGGACTAAAGAGTATCCGGATCCCAATCCACGACTGATGGTCGCTTCTGGGTCTTCTGAAGAAAGGATTTTCGTGTTCGGGAACTCTTCCCCGATCATATCCCGGAAAAATTTCCAGCGACTGCTGCCGCCGGTCAGGAGGACGAGCGAAACCGCGTCTTTGGGTATCTTTTGCGCTCGAAAAGCTTTCAGAACCGTTTCTCTAAGGGCTTTCAGCAGATCTAAAGAACCATCGGAGAAGGTTTCCCGAAAACGAGGCAAGGCCGTGAGGGACGTGGCCAAGTCTTCGGAAATATTGTATTCCCTCAGACGATCTAAAAATCCCGGATAATCCGGTATTTCGAAGTTACCGTAGTTGTCTTTGCCAACCCAGATCGTTTCGCGAAAGGGAATCGTCAGGTTCTGCGACAGTCTATTCGAGTATTTCTCTTTAATCTCACGGAACAGGATAAAACGTATATACCGTTCGACGGCTTCATCCCGAAAGACCTTCTCGACCCCTGGGTTTTGTTTTAGAAACAATTGATAGAGGCAGTCATCCAGAAGCTGCCCCCCGAGCACGTTTGACCCCCAGACCTGGCGAACGCGAAAGTCCTTCAAATAACTGCAATCCAGGGTGCCTCCTCCGAAATCGACAACCAAAATCCCGCGGAAAAGATGCTCCTTATCGATCTGCTTGGTGGAATAGTGATAAAAAAGGGCGCCCCACGGTTCATAAAAAAACGGGCTGTCCGGGTATCCCATCTTCGTGAAGATCGTCGACAAAGCTTCCCGATAGGAACGTTCGGCTTCCGACGGGATTCCGATAACCACCTGCGTCGAGTTGTCCGCGGATGCAGAAGACAAGATGTTCTGATCGCGTAAGTACCGAAAGAGGGCGTTTAAGAACAGATCGCTCTCTTTCGTCGCTACCGGATCGACGCCTGTAATCGGTTTGAAGTTTACTGCCAACTTCAACCCCCGTCGTTCCGAACGCGACAAGGTGACCCACTCTTCCTGCGCGGTTTGGCCAAAAGCTATGACTCTCGATTCTTGAGGCGTATACAGCAAAACCGACTGTATCGCGTTTTGAGGGAAAATGCGAATATCTCTGCCGATGGGGTTTTTCTCACCGGCGGCAGTTAGAGAAAGATGCGTATTGGTCGTCCCGAAATCCAGACCGATTAACTCGCGCGCCAACTAATTTCTCCTTTCTTTCGTCTTATTGATTATAACAAAAAATCAGTCGTAGGCGCGTTTTCATTTGATGATTGGGGGGGAAAGGTATTCACGGGGTTCATTCGGGGTTTATCGCGCTTTTTTTTTCCAAGTATGTTCGATCTCCTTCCTATGGCATCTTTTCTTTGTTCTATCCCTCGGCGATCATCATCGGCTTCGGTTTGCTTATACAAAATCCACCGAGCGTCCTCTTCGGAGGAAAACGGTTTTTGGATTACTACTCTCCGGAAATTATCATCCTGTCTCTGTCAGTATACGGGCTGCTACTCTTTCCGATAGACCTCTTACAATCCGGGTTGGAAAAAAAAAGCGGCGGTATGACAAGAAACGCGCTTAACGGGTTTTGCTACGTTGCCCTACACCTTTTCATTAGTCTATGCGGGATTTTGGCGCTTTTTTTGTGCGGGGCGATGTTTTTCAAAATCCAGCTACCGACCCGGATGGGTCTCTTTTTGATAGCCCTTGCCGCTTTACAGATGGTATTTTTTTCGTTCGGGGTATTTTTTAATCAACTGTCCAGGGAAACCTCGAATATTCTCGTATGGTCTTTTTCTTTTTTCATTGTAAATATCATCTTTGGTTTCGGCACACTCGCGTTTTCGAAGATCGGAATCTTTCAGCTCATCTTGCAACCTTTCGCATTGGATCTAGCCGAATGGCTTCCGATGACCTTCGCAATCCGTATCGCCCGGTACTTTTACAACAACAAAACGGTCTTGTGTGAGGGGGACGTGCTGAAAGCCTTCCTTTATGCGCTCGTTCTATT
>JAAYCF010000096.1 GCA_012744415.1 Thermotogaceae bacterium | reverse complement strand
GCGCCTCTTCTTTAGAGGCGCTTTTTTATAGGGCGCCGTAAAAAAAATCCCGGTGAGGAGCGTTTATGGAATCTAAAATCAGAAGAAAAGGATATCCCTATATCCTTCCGGCGTTATTGTTTATTATTCTCGTTTTCTTCGTTCCCGTCGCTTATACGGTCGTTATGTCCTTTTTGAGGTGGAATCTTCTCAGACCGGATTTAGGGATTAGATCTGCGGGCTTCAGCAACTATGTACGGCTATTCACCGATGTTTTCACGCTCGAAACGATAGGTAGAACGTTTTATTTCGTAATCGGGTCGGTATTAGTGGAATTAGTTACCGGGTTTATCGTAGCATTGGCTTTGGATACGGAATTTAAGGGGTGGAAGATTGTTCAGTCGATCCTTCTGACCCCGTTCATGATTGCGCCGGTCGTCGTGGGGTTTGTGTGGCGTTTTATTCTTAACAGTGATTACGGTCCCGTTATTCATTTTTTCAAACAAATCGGGTTGGGAGCCTTTGTCGCCGATCCCTTGCTGTCTAACCCGCATGCCGTAATTCCGGTTCTCATCCTAACCGATGCATGGGAGTACACCCCTTTCGTTGTTCTCGTGCTGTTGGCCGGATTGAAGGCTATTCCCCAAGAACCTTTCGAAGCGGCCATTGTTGATGGCGCTTCGTTGTGGAAACGCTTTCGTTATATTACGCTGCCTCTCTTAAAACCTTCCATATTGGTGGTCATTGTTATCCGAACGCTCACGTCTTTAAGAGTTTTCGATATCGTTTTCATTATGACGGGCGGAGGTCCGGGCACTTCCAGCGAAACGTTGGCTTTCTATGGATATCGAACCGCTTTTCAGTCGTATAACATTGGTTTCTCTTCGGCGATTAATATGCTGACATTTGGTATCGCCATCGGATTCACCCTATTTTATATGAAGATCGTCGGTGGTGGTAAAAATGCGGAATAGAAAAAGAACGGCTCTTAAAACGCTCGTTTTTTTGATCGTTATCGGGGCGTTGTTATGGACGCTGATCCCGCTGGCTTGGATATTCCTTTCCTCTTTCAAGTATGAAGCGGACCAATTTTCTGTCCCGCCGCGCTGGTTTCCGGGTAGACTCACGCTCCAGAATTACGCGAAGTTCTTCGGAAATGCAGAATTTGTTCGTTCCTTTCTGAACAGTATTATGGTAACGCTTTTATCCACGTTGATCGCTTTAGGGTTAGGCGTCCCGGCCGCTTACTCTTTGGCGAGGTTTAATTGGAAGCATTCGAATTCTATCGCTTTCGTAATTTTGCTTGCTCGTATGACGCCTCCTATCGTTATGGTTCTTCCGTTTTTTATGATCGCGCGGTATACGAACCTGTCGAATACCGTTATCCCAATCGTCATCGCTCTTTCGTTTTTCAGCGTTCCTTTCGCCGTATGGATGATGCGGGGTTTCTTTCAGGAAATCCCTGTCTCTATAGAAGAAGCGGCGTTAATAGATGGTTGCACAAGATTTCAAGCCCTTCGCAAAATCATTTTGCCTCTTGTTTTACCCGGTATATCGGCAACTTCTATTTTGTGCGCGTTGATCTCCTGGAACGAATTTTTGTTTTCGTTGGTATTAACGGGTAAAGACACACGAACCTTGCCGGTCCTCGTCAATATGTTCGTCAGTGAAAGAAATATCGAATGGGGTGTCATGAGCGCGGCCGCCATTGTGATTGTCCTTCCGATGGTGATTTTCGGAATGATTGTACAAAACGATCTGGTCAGAGGCTTGACGATGGGGAGCAATAAGTAAGCGTTCGGAATGCTTTTTTAATAAGATTTCAAAGGTTTTTTCAGGTTATGTGCTTCAATCATCGGGTTTCTATGCCCGAAACTCCCTAATACACGAGGTTTGAGGTGGCCACTTAATTTATTGAATTTCCCGCTCAAAAACTGCCCGAAAAACGTTATGAGCAAGATGAGCACCGAAATAGCCGAAAGCAATTCCATTCCGCCCGTGTCCGATCTTAAGTTATACAGGAGAACGCCGATGGTAGCCGTCTTCGGCGTATGGAGCAGGAGGGAAATCGGTATTTCCCGTAGGATGAACAGCATCGTCAGAATGAATCCGGTTTTCATACCCGCGCGCAGTTGCGGCAAGAGAATGCGGGTAAAAATTCGGAATCTCCCTGCGCCTTCGACAGCCGCCATCTCTTCGATATCGATCGGCAAATTTTTCAGCAACCCCGCGATATTATTATACGCAAAGGGTAGACAAGCAGCCGAATAAGCAATCCATAAAGCCCAAGGGGTTCCGTAAAACTTTAAAGGCAAACGGTTCCAAGCATAAACGCCGGCGACGGCCAAGACAATCTCCGGCACGGCGGCCGGCATCGTGTTGAGAAAAGCTAACAAACGATTACCGAAGAATTTGAACCGCGCAACGATATAGCCGCTCATACTGGCTAAGAGCGTTTCTTCCGATGCGCTTTTTGCGCCGTTAACCGTTGTTTCTTCCTTAAGGGCGCGTTCTGTTCGAGCAGTTCGTTGAGCCGATTTTTATGGCCGTTTTTTGAGCGAAAGAAGTCGGAATATTAGGTCTTTGTAGATATTTCAAGATTCAAGGTATTTTTTTATTTTTGAGAGAGCGGAGATTTTTTCAGAAAAGACGGTTTTTGTCTGAAACAAACCGCTCTTCTTTTCCGGTGGCAATCGGTTTTCCAAGTGAGAAAACAGTAAGCGCGATCGATGACGGGAAAGATAAGTGATGCGATATGCCTCCTTTCGCACGGTTATACATAAGATGTAGGTGGCGAACTTTCCAGTTTCCAACGAGATGGACTTGATGGATTCGTACGAGAACCGTTCGCATTGATCGCGCTTTTTGGATAGCAATAAGAGGGCGCTCGGCGTTGTGATAACGAAGAAAAGACGATTTTCATATATACCGGAACTGATAGCGGTTATCTTTTCTTCCGAAGGAAAAAACCGGCGAATAACGCCGAGTTTTTTTTCTCGGAAGCGAAACGCATCGTCTATGTTTTTCCCTTTATGAAACCGCCAGGAAGCCATCAGTTCTCTCGAGATCGATTCAGTCGTCGCTTCTTCTATTTCCGCCTTTTTTTCCGGGTTTAACAAGTAGAATCCGTCGCTTAAAAGGACAGTGGCCGTATCCACCAGAGGGCGCATCATTTCTTCAAACGTGTTTTCGAAGTCCGTATTGAACGCGAACCCGAATTGGAATTCACTTAACGCCGGCAAATATCCCGGCTTAAAATATTGGTTCAGCGTTTCGATCAACTCGTTTTTTGCGGCTTTCTGCCGGTCAAGGAGCGTGTAAACGATAACGGCGCGAAACGAACCTCCCTTATGCGCTTTCCACTTCTGGGCGAAAAACCCGCCGTGTTTCTCAAAATCGATCTCTTCGCCTTTCAAGGAGGATAAAGTCTCCCTGAACAAACCGATACAATCGAGGAAAATTCGGAGAGCGATGAAAATGCCGACAATAGAGTCGACGACTCGGATGCCGTAGAGAGAGAAAACCGCTCCCAAAATCACCAACAAGGAAACGTAGATGTGGTTTTTCGAGTCAACTGATTGGGAAACGAGCGCGAAATTCCGCTCACGAATTCCGATGAATTTTTG
>JAAYCF010000095.1 GCA_012744415.1 Thermotogaceae bacterium | reverse complement strand
GCTGTATCTCCATCATCCCTTTCTCGATCCGATATTCTTTGTCGGACTTCTCGAAAGCATTTTCGGCCAAACTACGGTTCGTCATATTTTTCTTGTCGGTGATATCTCGCGCGAGGGAAGACAGTCCGAGGCTTTGAAAAAGGCTTTCGAACTGCTCTTTATGATGCGGTGAAGGATGTCGGTCTTTCAATTCGATCTCAAGGTAAACCCGTTCCCCTTTCTTCTTCTTGGGGTATAGAAAATAATCCAGGACGACATTCGCCTCTTGGGCGATAGCCGCGGGAAAAACCAACTGATGCCGAATCTTGGCGACAACGGGGTATGGATCAAAATCACGCGACGCGATCCGTTTTCTAAAAGCTTCGGTGATATACGGCAAATCACGGCTTACATTCTCTGGTGAAAAGGTTGTCTCTACCTCTACTCTTCTTTCGGGATTCCCGTCAACAGGCTTTTTGCTTCCGATCACCCATTGCTCCGTAAACCCTTCCGGCGTTGACTCTATCATCAATCGAACGCGAACCGACACGCCCGGTTCATCGTTTTCGTCCAGATACCATTGAATGATTCCGGTCTTCTGCCACCGAAAGGCCGGTATTCGAATGAACCGCCGCGCTTTTTCCAAAGACAAGAAACGATATTTCCTTTCGATTTCAAAAGATTGGCTTGTTTCCCCCATAGACCACCTTCCTATTGTCCCTCCCATACGGATTTGCTTAGAAGGGCTTCTGAGATGAATGTCGTTACGCATTCCTGTGATATGATTATACGATAATTTTCCAAAATGGGGGTGTGATTGTGTATCGACGTCCTACCGGTATCATTGATATCAATTGCGATGCGGGTGAAAGCTTCGGCATCTACCCGATAGGAGACGACGACCGCATCTTTCGGTATGTTTCTTCTGTCAATGTGGCGTGTGGGTTTCACGCCGGAGACCCAAAAGTCATGGAGAAGACCGTCGAAATGGCAGCGAAGCGGGGCCTGCAAATCGGCGCTCACCCGGGTTTTTTTGACCTTAGGGGTTTTGGACGACGCGAATGGGCCCTTCCCCCAGACGAAATCCGAACCGATATGCTCTACCAATTGGGCGCGCTGGACGCGTTCTTGCGCGTCCGAGGCCTTCACTTAGCGCATGTAAAACCGCACGGGGCGTTATACAATATGGCGGCTCGCGATGAGACCGTCGCTCTCCCCATCGTCGAAGCCGTCAAAGCCTTTGATCCCGCTTTAGTGCTCGTCGGTCTTCCGGGATCGGCGATTGAAAGAGCCGCGACGAATAGGGGGATTCGCTTCGCGAGGGAAGCCTTCATCGATCGCCAGATTCATACCGACGGCAGCCTGGTTTCTCGAAGAGAGTCCGACGCCTTCGTCCCCGAAGAAGCGTGCGTTTCGCGCGCGATCCGCATGATCCTAAAGCGCGAAGTCGTAAGCGTTGAGGGGGTTCTCATCCCTTGTGAATGCGACACCTTCTGTATCCACTCGGACACCCCTCAAGCAGAAGTCTTCGCGAAAGCCCTAAGAGAAGCGTTGAACGAGGCGCACATCTCGGTTGAACCTTTTAGTGCCGGGAAGTGCTAATATTTAAGGTTCTTCGGCTTGGATTATTCGTCCTGTGAGAGACCGAAAGCCGTGTTCTGTTACAGTTACATCCCATTTCTCTCCGATCGGAAGAGGTTCCCGAATACCGACAAGGATTCCGTAGGTCCATAGCGGTCTTCCGAAGGTGTTGTTGCCGTCAAGGTATTCCGTGATAACATCCCGAATGATTGTTCCGGTTGGGAAGACCCGTTGGAGCATCGGTCGATCGATCTCCGTCCGAACCTTCTCCTTAAATCGTTGGAATTCCCGATGATGAAAAGGAAGGTAATGCGACTGACGGTAAGCCCATAAAGGCGTCTCCGGAAAAATCATCACTTGACGGAGATTAATACGGCGCAGCAACCATCCCTCTTCCGTAATTTTTTTCAGCGCTTCAAGGTTCCTCACGAAGGTGCTTTTTGTTTCGCCGATCAATCCGGCGATGAGATTTATCCCCGGAAGAAGCGCCGGGATCCCTTCTTTTCGGACG
>JAAYCF010000094.1 GCA_012744415.1 Thermotogaceae bacterium | reverse complement strand
GTTTCCTTGTTGCGTGAACATGGGGGAAAAATGGTCGTGTTTGCGCGGGACATCACTGAACAAAAGAAAGCGCAGCGCGCTCTTACCGAGCAAACGGAGTTGCAAAAGGTGCTGATGAATATCTCCAACGATTTCATCAATATCGCATTGGAAAAAACTGACGAAGCAATCAATTCCGCGCTTGCGATGCTGGGTCAGTTCACCCATACCGACCGAGCGTACATTTTTATGTATGATCATGAGCAAAAGGTGTGCCGCAATACTCACGAATGGTGCAGTGAAGGCATTACTCCTCATATTTCAAAACTTCAGGAAGTACCATACGAACGCATCACGGAATGGGTCGAGTCGTTTATTTCGGGGAATCCGATGCTCATCCACGATGTAGAGACGTTTGAGCTAGACAACAAAATAAGACAGTTTTTAGAATCCCGAGAGGTTCAAAGCGTATTGGTTTTGCCTATGATGGATAGGACGACCTGTGTCGGTTTCGTCGGTTTCGATGCGGTGAAATCCAAACATGATTTTTCCGAAAAGGAAAGAAATTTACTAAGACTTTTCGCACTCATCATGGTCAATGTTCTCAACCGTATTAAAACCGAAGCTGAGTTGACAGCAGCCAAAGAAAAGGCCGAAATTGCCAGCAGAGCCAAGACGGAGTTTTTGGCCAACATGAGCCATGAGATCCGCACTCCGCTCAACGGGATGATCGGATTTACTGAACTGCTTAAAAACACAGAGCTCTCCCCAGTGCAGAGGCAGTTTGTGGAAAACGCCAACGAGTCGGGGCGCACGCTGCTCGGAATCATCAACGATATCCTCGATTTTTCCAAAATAGAAGCGGGTATGATGGAGCTGGATATAATTAAGACGGATATCGTCGAACTGCTTAATAACAGCGCGGACATCATCAAATTCGCGGCGGGAAAGAAGAATCTTGAGGTTTTGCTTGACATAGACAGCGCCATTCCTCGTTATGCCATGGTTGATCCAGTTCGTCTGAAGCAAATCCTCGCCAATCTGATGAGCAATGCGGTGAAGTTCACTGAAAAGGGAGAAGTGGAGTTGAAAGCGCGGTACTCTCCGATTAACAGTAGCCGGGGCACTCTCTCCCTGTCTGTCCGCGATACAGGCATCGGAATAGCCGAGGCGCAAAAGGAAAAGTTGTTCAAAGCTTTTTCGCAAGCGGACAGTTCAATTACTCGTAAATTTGGCGGGACTGGCCTTGGACTGATTATTTCAGAGAAGATCGCCCGTAAAATGGGAAGTAGCATTCACATTGAGAGCGTTGAAGGCAAGGGAACCACCTTTTTCTTTGATCTCATCATAGAAACCGAAGCGGGAGAAGCAAGCCCCCCAGTTGAAATTCTCCGTGTCAAAAGTTGCTTGATTATCGACGATCATGTCCACAATCGTTCGATATTGGAACGCCTGCTGACGGAGCGGGGAATCAAGTATGAATCTTGCGAAAATGAACTGGTGGCGCTAAAGACATTGGAGTCCCACAACCCATTTGACGCGATTATCTGCAACGCCGATCGGCCTTATTTCAACGGGCTGGAATTCGTTCGTACGATACGCGAAAAGTTGGGCTTAACACCGGATAAACTGCCGATCATTTTACTCCATTCCTCTTCGGAAGGCGGGGAACTTCGTGAAAAATACGAAGAACCGGGTGTTCATTTCTGCGTTGCTAATCCCTTGAAGCGAGAACAGCTCTTTACATGCCTCGCCGCGTTGCAAGACAAACAATCGGCCGAAAAAATCGAGCGCGCCGAAAAATCCGATCAACCTCTTCAGAACGATGCCCCTGAATTGGTCACCCGCAAAAAAAATACGATTTTGGTAGCGGAGGATATCTCGCTGAACATGCTGCTCGTTAAAGCGATTCTGAGCCAAATCGTGCCTGACGCGGTTGTGATTGAAGCGAAAAACGGGAAAATAGCATTTCAGGAATACAAAAACATAAATCCGGACATCGTTCTGATGGACATACAGATGCCGGAAATGGATGGATTGGAAGCGACAATAGCCATCCGTTCTCTGGAGGGCATTTTAGGGCGTTCCACACCGATCATTGCTTTAACTGCCGGCGTTTCAAGCGAAGAAATAGAGAAATGCCGTGAGGCTGGTATGGACGATTACTTAACAAAACCGATCGAGTCGGAAAAGATGAGGAAAATTCTCGGAAAATACTTGAACTTAGGGGGAAAGTGACAGTCGTTCGTTAATCTCCCTAAGTCGAAGAAACGATAATCGTCTATCGCGACGTCCAGCGGGTAAAACGTCTTTCCTGAAAGGGGACGATAACGGGTGAGCGGCCGTTGCTCGAAAAAAAGTGAGTGTTCCTCACGCTACAAAACGTTCTTCTCGGACTAAAAGCTTCTAAACCTTTCATCGAAAAATGGACAAAAGACGGCAACAGACTGAGGAACGAAAAACGCGCTTATGGTACAATAGAAAAGCTTATCGCGGGAAACGTCTACTTTCATCGAAATTCGGAATCAGTTCGCCTTTATTCCAAATAGCGTTAATCATGGATAAACCCATTTCCTATTTTGAGACCAAGACTTATGGATGATAGGAGCTTGCTAAGGAGAACGGAGAACATGGACACGTATGGAACACATCATCGGTAACCCGATCCTAGGCTATGCCCGCCACCGCATCATTCTTAACGATGCGGGCAAACCCTGCGATTATGAGTTCCTTGAGGTCAATTCAGCTTTCGAAAGACTGACCGGTATGAAGCGGGAGAACCTGATTGGCAGAAGCTTTTGTCAAGCCATTCCATGCATAGAACAAGCCAGGTTTGACTGGATCGGTTTTTGCGGCGACATTGCCCTGAACGGTGGGGAGAAGGAGTTTGAACACTTTTCAGAAGTTTTCGGCAGATGGTACCAAGTGTACGTGTATTCTACGGAGAAGTTGTTTTTTACGACGTTGTTCTGCGATATCACTAAAAGTAAGAAAAAGTCGGACGAATTGGAAGGATTTTTCGACTTAACCCTTGATCTGCTCTGCATCGCGGATATAAATGGATATTTTGTAAAAACCAACAAAGCGTGGAGCGAGATTCTGGGTTATTCCACGGAGGAACTGGACAAACACAAATTCATGGATTTTGTGCATCCGGAAGATTTACAGGCCACGCTGGAGGCAATGGAAAAGTTGGAAAGTGGTGATGAGGTCCTAGACTTCACCAACCGCTACCGTAGCCAGGATGGTTCTTATCGGTACATCGAATGGCGTTCCCATCCGAAGGGGAATCTCATTTATGCCGCTGCTCGTGACGTTACCGGACGCATTAAAGCCGAGGAGAGATTGAAAGCCGAACGGAACCGGCTTGCGGGAATCATCGAAGGAACCCGTTCCGGAACTTGGGAATGGAATGTTCAGACCGGAGAGACAGTTTTCAGCGAACGCTGGGCGAATATCATCGGTTACACCCTTGAGGAAATTAGCCCGGTTTCCATAGAAACCTGGAAAAAATTCGCGCATCCAGAAGATTTGAAAGCGAGCGGGGAACTGCTCGAAAAACACTTTTGCGGTGAATTGGACTACTACGAATGTGAAACGCGAATGCGGCATAAAAATGGAGAATGGATCTGGGTGCTCGGTCGGGGTAAGGTCGTTTCATGGACGGACGACGGCAGACCGCTTATGATGTCGGGTACCCATCAAGATATCACAGATCGAAAACGAATGGAAAATGCCCTGCGTCAGAGTGAAGAACGTCTGGAGCTTGCCATGGCGGCCAAGAATGAGGGGGTATGGGACTGGAATCTGGTCACTAACCAGGCGTTTTTCGATGATCGGTATTACACGATGGCGGGTTACGAGGCGGGGGAATTTCCTCAGGACTTCTCGAGCTGGACCG
>JAAYCF010000093.1 GCA_012744415.1 Thermotogaceae bacterium | reverse complement strand
TCAGAACATAGTCGAAAACCTCTTGCTGATGGAGACGGCTCGCTTCCTTCAGGAGCCAACCGTACCCCTTCTGCACCAAGTCTTCCGGGTCGCGCAACAGGATATCGCTGATCATGAAGGCTTCTCGTACAAAATGCCCTTTCCGTACAGGCAGTATCAGAGAAACGGCTGAAGCCCTTCTCGCCCAACAGTTTTCGCTTTTAGCCAATCCGTATAGTCGTTCAACCAACTCCGGATATTTCACGAGAATGTCTCCTACGGCATGATTGCAAAACCCGTCGCAGGACGCCCAGTTGGAGATATACCGGTTGATCCAAGAAAGAAAGCGGTCGAAATCCTGTTTTTCTGTAAATGCGTTGAAGGCATGTCCCCATTCGCTAACGACGAACGATTCTTCCAGCTTGCCGGAACGATACAACTCTTCGCATAAGGAGAAGATTTCCGGCTTGTCATACTCCTTAACGACTTTCCACGCGGTTTTCGCGATTTTAGTCACGATTCCTGTTTTAACGCCATATAGATCGACCGGTTCTTTAAAAAACCTTCGCCCGCTCTCCTTAGCCGCCGGATCCGCCGAAGCGATCAATTCTTCGCGTATCTTTTCGATCACGTCACGCACGTTATTCCTCCCTTTGAGCGCGGGATTCTATCCGCCCCCCTGCCTTGCCTTCTCAAACTGAAAAAAATCTCTTCCGGAACTTTTCGCTCTGATTTCGATTTTTTGCGACGAAGTTCCTTAGAAGCATACCACAAAACAGGAACCTCTCGTGAACTGCGAGAGTAACCTCTCGGGAGTTTCGGGAGTGGGGAAGGATTACCCGCTTACAAGCTACTTTTAAGCTCGCTTTAAGCCTCTTAGGATAAAGTATCTGTACCTTTATTAGGAGGGAGAATGATGAGAAAGTTTTTGATAATTATGGTCCTCACCGCGGTCGCTCTACCCGTTATCGGTTTTGCGGCATTTGGGCCTCCCGATGACCTTGAATTTTCAGAGTACGCGTCGCCCCCATCGGCGGCTGTCCAGGAGGATTGGTTCGGGCATATCGGGGTTAAGGTCTTGTTGTTGGGCGCGTCGTTACTCGTGGCGGTTTTCTTGTCCAAACGCTTCTTTACCAACCGGCGTCTCAGGAAGGTTTATTTGCTGATCAATGTGGCGGTGCTGGGATTCGCTGTAGGCGGAATGCTCTGCCCGATTTCTGCGATACAAAATATTTTCATTAAGTACAATACCGTTTATCTTCTGCTGTTCTTTTTGCCGATCCTGTCCACCTTGTTATTCGGACGGGTGTACTGCGGGTGGGTTTGCCCTTTTGGAGCCGTCAGCGAGTGGCTTTTCGTTAAGAAATGGGCCGTCCGTATTCCGAAAAAGTGGGACCGGTTCCTGAAATGGACGCGGTGGGGAATTCTGGTTTTTCTCGTTGGCCGTATACTGTTGGGCGCGCATGTCGCCGACGACTGGACCCCCTTTAAAAACCTGTTCACATTCGGCGGATCGCTGACGAATTGGATATTGACCGGCGTTTTTCTGGGATTGTCGATCATTTCCTATCGCCCTTTCTGCAAGTACCTGTGTCCGTACGGAGCGATTATGTCTCTTGTTAGCCGTTTCAGCTTTCGGAAGGTCTCACTCGACGATTCATGCGTTCGATGCGGACAATGCGAGAAACAATGTGGCATGCAAGCGTTGGAAATACCGGGCGATCCGGATGGAGATTGCATCCTTTGCGGCGAATGCGCTTCTTCTTGCCGGCGATCATCGATCGCAGTCTCCCCGAAATCGCAACAGAAATGTTCTCAAACGAAAGAAATCCTGAAGGAGGAAAAAATATGAAACGTTTGTTGACCTTTGTTCTTTTGATGGCGAGTCTTTTTACACTTGGCGCGGCGTGTGATTTCTATTTTGAAGTGGCTTCCACGAGCGTATCTTTGAAAGAAGTCTTCTACGTGAAGGTGACCGTGGTTCAAACTCACAATCGTTGTACCTTAACTTCGATGGATGATTATCATTTCGATACCGACGGATTTGGGATTCTCGGAAAGACCGCTTGGAAAGAGATCAAACCAGGTGTTTTTGAAACGTGGTTGAAGGTTGAGAGTATCGAAAAAGGCGACGGATGGATCAAAATCTACAAAGACTGTACGAAAGAAGGCTATCAGGAAGAAGTCCTATCCATGTCGATCGTTTAGTGAGCGCATCGCACCGGTGAAAGGGACGGGGATCGTTTAACCTTCCCGTCCCTTTCACCGTCTCTTCTATTGGATGAGGAGATGCAACGTGAGAAGCTGCGTATCGGGTTGTATCCCTTCCCAGATTCGGTAATAAGCAAGATTGATTGTCGTCAGTCCCAAAGCTTTTTGGGTTTCAAACACGAAAATGTGTTTTCCACCGGCTCCAACAAGGTCTGTCGTCGGCTCAACATATTCCTCAGAGACCATCTTTACATAGCGCAAGTCTAATAATCCTTCGTAATACCAATCGTAACCGGTTGTCGCGTTGGCAGGCAATTCAATCTTAATCGTTGTTCCGGGAGCCACGAGGATCGGTTGGAGAAAACGCGCTTCCGATCCTAACGCGACGGCCTCGTCACCGATGGCAATCTTCAGATCGTTTGGCTCGCTCGAAAAACCCAGAATCGGCGCCAACAATAATACAACTACCAAAAACGAAGCCAAAAAACCCTTCTTTTTGAGATTCATTCAAACACCTCCAGTTTGTATCCGATAGTTGATTGTATCGAATCTGGTAATTAGACGAAAAACAGCCTGATTCTGACAATCAATGAAAATTATTGCACTATTGATTTTTTTCCGTTTTTTTGTTAACATAGTCCGCAATTTATACTTTGAGGAGGAGTGATAATGGAAATTACACCTAAGTTGCGAGAGGTGGCTCACAAGTTTGAGACGCCTTTCGTGGTGCTTGATTTGAACCTTTTACAGAGGAATTACGAGCGGCTTCAACGATCCGTTAAAAATGCTGTCATATTTTACGCGGTGAAAGCGAATTCAAACGTTTCGATTTTGGAGACCTTAAAAGAAATGGGTAGCTGTTTTGATGTCGCCTCTCGCGGGGAGATAGAAAAACTGTTATCTTTGAACATCAGCGCCAGCCGTATGAGTTTCGGCAATCCGATCAAGCGCGAAGAAGACATCGCTTTTTCCCATAAGCTCGGAATCAATTACTTTTCCGTTGACAGCGAAATGGAGATCGAAAAGGTCGCCCGGAATGCGCCGGGGTCGCGCGTCTACGGAAGGATTCAAATGAGTTCTGTGGATTCAGACTGGCCCCTCTCGAAAAAATTCGGCACAGACATGGATCATGTGAAAGAACTCATGGTCTATTCGAAAGAACTCGGGTTAATTCCATACGGCATCTCCTTCCACGTCGGATCACAAACCTATAACAAGTATCGTTGGAAAGAAGCGATTATGCAAGCATCCGACATTTTTCTCTATTTGCAGGAAGAACATAATATCCATATGCAGATGCTCAATCTCGGCGGCGGTATTCCGATCCAGCATACGAAACCGATTCCGAGCGTCGAAGAGATTGGCGAGATCGTGGACGAATCCATCGAAACCTATTTTGATTTCGTCCCCGACCTGAAGGTCTTTATCGAGCCGGGGCGATCGATGGTCGGGGATATCGGAACGATGGTGTCCAGCGTGCTGCTGCGCTCGCGCAAACAGACCGAAGAATGGGTCTATCTGGATGCCGGTGTCTTCCACGGATTGATGGAAACGATCGAAAACTTCCGTTACGAAGTGGTTGTCGACGGCAAGGAAGATGAAGAGATGAAAACCTTCACGCTGGCCGGACCCACCTGCGACAGCGTTGATATGATCTATCAGCAGATCGATCTGCCCGCCAGCATTACCTACGGCGATATCGTTTATTTTAAAAACACCGGCGCCTATACCGTTGAGTACGGGACCTATTTCAACGGGATCAGACCTCCGAAAATCTATATCCTGGACTACATTTAAGCGCTCGTGACTCAGGGGCGCAGCGCAAAAAAAAGCGCGTTCTTAATAAAGTTTTTCCGTAAACCGGTCGATAGAGTACGGATGGCACTTGTCAGGAGGTGGGAATATGGAGCCCATTATCGCTGATTACATGGCTCTGAAGAGCGTTGAACTTTCCAATCAAGTGCAGACTGCAGTGATGAGGAAAACCATGGATGCGGCCGTCGAGCAAAGCGAACAAATGCTTTCTACATTGCCGAAAATGCCTTCTGAAACGGGTTTGGGAGCTATTCTCGATAGGAGAGTTTAAGTCGCGGACGTGTCGGAAAAAGGTGGGGGAACCCGCCTTTTTTTGTTGCCGTCGGACCGGACATCTCAATCTAAAGATTGAATATCGGAAGGGGTTGAGGTATACTATCGTTAGAATAATGAACCATCCGGGAGGTTAGAAAGATGAATTTATCTAAGAGAGTTTTCGGTATGCAAGCTTCTCCGATCCGCCGATTGATTCCTTTCGCGGAAGAAGCGAAAGCAAGAGGGACGGGCGTATACTTCCTCAATATCGGGCAACCCGATATTCCAACGCCGCCGGTTTTTATGGAAAGTATCCGCAACTATAAGGAAGAGGTTGTGCCTTACTCTCATTCCGCTGGTCTGATCGAACTGCGCAGAGCCTTTTCGATTTATTACGAACGCTGGCAGGCTGAGATAAAACCCGAAGAGATCATCATCACCAGCGGTGGAAGCGAAGCCGTTATCTTCGCCGTCGCCGCCGTCGCGGATCCCGAAGAAGAGATCATCGTGATCGAGCCCTTTTATGCCAACTACAAAGGATTCGCCGGCATGGTGAACGTGCGCTTGACCCCGGTCGCGGCCAATCCCGAAGAGGGATACCGGGTACCGGATGAAAAAACCTTCGAGAAAGTCATCAATCCGAAAACCCGAGCGATTCTGTTTTCCAATCCCTGCAATCCCACAGGGGCCGTCTACTCCAAAGAAGAGGTGCTCAGGATATTGAGAATCGCCGAAAAATACGATTTGATGGTCATCGTCGACGAAGTTTACCGCGAATTCGTCTTTGACGGGTTGCAACCCTTCAGCGCTTTGGAGTTCCCGGAATACCGCGATCGGATTATCCTGATCGACAGTGTATCAAAGCGATACAGTTCTTGTGGCGCGCGCGTGGGTGTCTTCGCGACGAAGAACAAAGAAGTTTACGCCCAAGTCATGAAAATGGCCCAAGCGCGACTTTCCCCTCCCACAATGGCGCAAATCGGAACGTTGGGTTTGCTTTCGTTAGGCGAGGACTATATCTACTCTGTCCGAGACGAATACAAGCTCAGGCGGGACAAGGTATACGAAGAACTGTCGCGGATACCGGGACTTGCTTTCAAAAAACCACAGGGAGCTTTCTATTTATCGGTTAAACTCCCGATTGACAACAGCGAAAAGTTCGTCAAGTGGATGCTGTCCGATTTTTCTCTTGAAGGTTATACCACGATGGTTTCACCGCTCGACGGGTTCTATGCGACCCCCGGCGCGGGAGAGCAGGAGATCCGTATCGCCTACGTCGTCAATGCCGAAAAAATAAAAAAAGCCTGCGAGGTTTTCCGAGTCGGTTTGGAAGAGTATATCCGGATCCAAAGAATGTAGCCGCTTATTCAAGGGCGAAAGGGGTTGAAGCGGATGCTTCGGTTTGACCCGAGCGTCTTTAAAATACCCATAGACCGTATACGCGCCGGCTATTACAGCGATAAATATTTCACCCGCTATGTGGATGTGCTGAGAAAAGACGGGGTTTCCCATCAAGCCCTCTATCAGGTTTTTCCCCGTTCAGAAGCGTGTATCGTGGGGATCGAAGAGGCGGTGGCGATTCTGCAGTCCTGTACCGGATACTATCAAGACCCGGAAAAATCCGCTAAGATCTTTGACGATATCCTGGAGGCTGAGAGAAACCTTCAGAAAGCGTTATATGAAAGAGATCATAAGGCAGCGGACAGCGCGACAAAAGAGAAATGGGCTTTGAGAGACCGATTGAATTCCCTCTGGGTTGACAAATGGGACGAGGTTCGCGTCTGCGCATTGACAGACGGGGATATGGCGAAAGATGGCGAGATCATCATGACAATCGAAGGCGACCCGATCCATTTCGGCTGCCTGGAAACCGTCTTTTTAGGCGTGATCGCCAGAGCCTCCAGCACCGCGACCGCTGTAAAAAAAGTTGTCACCGCTTCCGGAGGCAAACCGGTCGTTCTTTTCAGCGCCCGATTCGATCATTATTGGGTTCAGGCGACAGATGGTTATGCGGCTTTCAAAGCCGGCGCTTTCGGCGTATCG
The DNA here is from genome assembly GCA_012744415.1 of Thermotogaceae bacterium. Taxonomy (GTDB): domain Bacteria; phylum Thermotogota; class Thermotogae; order MWEM01; family MWEM01; genus MWEM01. The sequence continues at coordinate 2,827 of JAAYCF010000093.1, read as the reverse complement.
ACAGACGCCAACGCGGATTATTGGGGAAGCAAGGGCCTCGGGACTATCCCGCATGCCTTGATCGCTTGCTATATGGGGGACACCTATCGAGCGGCAGAAGCCTTTGATCGATGGATCGAACCCGAAGTAAACAGGATCGTCCTGGTCGACTGGGATAACGATTGTATCGGAACGACGAAAGAAGTGTTGAAGCGATTTTATGAGAAGACGACGGGCAAAGCGTTTTCGTCCAAGACGAAGGATTTGTCGACAATTATCGGACCCGGAAAGCATAAGGTCTGGGGCGTTCGCTTTGACACTTCGGGCTCTTTACGGGATTGGTCGGTTATCCCGCACGATGAGCGTTCTTTGGGAGTCTGCCCTGAATTGGTTTGGAGGGCAAGAAACGAGTTCAACCGGATAGGGGCCGGAGACCTGAAGATTATGGTCAGCGGCGGTTTCAACGCGGAACGTATCAAACTCTACGAGCGGCTGGAAGTACCCGTAGACCTGTATGGAGTCGGTTCTTCCCTTTTACGGGAAAAAGTGGATTTTACAGCCGATATCGTCAGAATGGATGGAATTCCCTGCGCCAAATACGGTAGAGGGCAGGGCGACTATAGTCGATTGAAAGAAGTGTAAAAAACGAGGAGGAATTGAAGAATGGAAAGCAAGTCTACATGGACCGTTAAGACCGGATTCGCAGATATGTTCAAAAATGGCGTGATTATGGACGTCACGGATGCGCAACAAGCGAAGATTGCTCAGGATGCCGGCGCGGTCGCGGTAATGGCGCTCGACATGGTACCGGCGGACATCCGAAAAGCTGGCGGGGTAGCCCGTATGGCCAGTATCAAGGTTATCAAAGAAATCATGGACGTGGTCAGTATTCCGGTGATGGCGAAATGCCGAATTGGCCATATTGCGGAAGCGCGGATTCTGGAGTCCGTCGGTATCGATTTTATCGATGAGTCGGAAGTCCTCACGCCGGCCGATGATCGTTTTCACGTGAACAAACACGAGTTCAAGGTTCCCTTCGTCTGCGGTTGCAGAAACCTCGGAGAAGCGCTTCGCAGGATCGCTGAAGGAGCTGCGATGATACGCACGAAAGGCGAAGCCGGCACCGGGAACGTCGTGGAAGCCGTCAAGCACGCGCGACAGGTATGGGAAGAGGTTCGAAAACTGAAAAACATGCCCGAGGAAGAGTTGGTCACTGTTTCGAAAGAGACCGGCGCGCCTCTCGACCTCATTCGAACCGTGAAAGAACTCGGAAGGCTGCCCGTTGTCAACTTCGCCGCGGGCGGAGTCGCCACACCGGCTGATGCCGCTTTGATGATGATCCTCGGGATGGACGGCGTTTTTGTCGGATCCGGTATCTTCAAATCAGAAAACCCGGCGAAGATGGCATCCGCAATTGTGCAAGCGGTGCTTCACTGGAACGATTTTGACATGTTGGCAAAGATCAGCGAAGATCTACCCCCGGCTATGAAAGGAATTGAAATTTCTGAACTGGAGGTTCATTTACAAGAAAGAGGTTGGTAAGGTGATCATTGGTATTCTCTCTATGCAGGGGGCCATAGAAGAACATGAAGCCGCCTTTCGGAAGCTTGACTTAACTACGTTGCGCGTCAAAAAACCCGTCGACCTGCAGTCCGTTGACGGGTTGGTCTTTCCCGGCGGGGAGAGTACGACGATGATCCGCTTGATGGCGTTGTCGGGTTTGTTTGAACCATTGGCCGAACTCATCGGGCGCAAGAAAATGCCTGTATATGGCACGTGCGCCGGAATGATCCTGCTGTCAAAAGGCGTTACGAATTACTCTGAGCAACGATGCTTGGGCTTAATCGACATCTGGGTGGAAAGAAACGCTTTCGGGCGGCAGATCGATTCCTTCGAAGCCCCTATCATGATCGACGATCTGGGTAAAGAAGCCTTTCCCGCGGTTTTTATCCGGGCGCCTTTGATCCGGCATATCGGCCCGGAAGTACGGCTGATGGCGACCTATCGGCAAGAAGCGATTATGGCCCGCCAGGATAACGTATTGGTCAGCGCTTTTCACCCGGAGTTGACGGGGGACCTCAGAATACACATGTATTTTTCGCAAATGGTGTCCGGATGGCGTCATTCTCAAAGCTAAACAGCGCCGTACTGGTCGGTTTGCACGCTCGGCACGTGTTAGTCGAGTCCTTCGTAGACGCCCAGGCGGTGATCCACGAAATCGATATCGTGGGGCTCGGCGACACCGCGATCAAAGAAAGCAAGAAACGTGTTAAAAGCGCGATCGCCAGTAACAACCTGGGTATTCCGCAGGGGCGGATTGTCATCAACTTAGCTCCTGGAAACTTGAAAAAAGAAGGAACCTTATTGGATTTGCCGATAGCGGTTTCTATTCTCGCTTGCGGGGACGGCGTGGAGAGAGAAATCCCGCCCGGATTGTTTTTCTTTGGAGAACTGGGGCTCGACGGCGCTCTCCGAAGAGTCCAGGGGATGCTGCCTTTGCTGATCGCGTTGTCTCAATCAAAAGAGCCTCGGACGATCGTCATTCCGCAAGAGAATGCCGAAGAAGCGAAGCTCGTACCCGATATCGACATCCGGTTGGCGTCGCATCTAAGGGAGGTTCTGGCTTATCTCAACGGAAACCCTCTTCCCCGAGCGTCAACGGATAACTGTCCGGAACCGGAAGCGCCTGTTGAGGAAGACTTTTCGGAGATACACGGGCAATTTCAGGCAAAGAGGGCTTTGGAGATCGCCGCAGCCGGAGGACACAATGTGTTGATGAAAGGACCACCCGGTTCCGGAAAGACGATGCTGGCCAAACGGCTGCCCGGTTTGCTTCCGCCTCTTAGTG
>JAAYCF010000092.1 GCA_012744415.1 Thermotogaceae bacterium | reverse complement strand
TTCCATGCCACGCTGGCGCCCGCTCTCGTCGACGCGGGCGTATGGATCGAAGAAGGAGTGGCGGGAATCCCCCCCGATAATCCGATGGCCTTACAGATCATTTCTACCCGCTTGAGCGACGCGTTGAATCAATCCCGGAAATTAAACCAAGAATCCTTTTCTGTTGCCCGCAACATTCTGGAAGAGCAGAAAAGCAAGTTGGATACGTTCTTATACGGTGCCAACGCTCTCTTCATATTAACTATTTTCCTATCAATCGGGATCGGATACTTGATTTTTCTCCAACAACGAATCCAAAAACGCGAGAAAATCGCCCGAACGCAGCGCGTCCAAATCGAAAGAAAATTGGAGTACGAGGCGAAGCATGACCATTTGACAGGAATACTCAATCGGCGCGCGATTATGGATTCTTTAAAAACTCTTCTCGTCAATGAAAATGAAGTTCCGGTGAATGTCAGCATCGGCATGATGGATCTTGACCGTTTTAAAGAGATCAACGACCGGTACGGCCATCAAATAGGCGACGAAGTGCTGAAACATTTCGTGCGTGTCGTACAGTCTTGCTTGAGAGAAACAGACTACTTCGCGCGCTTCGGCGGGGATGAGTTCCTCCTGGTGGTTCCGAATCAAAAAGAAGGCGCTGAAACCGCCGTGTTTCAAAGAGTGTGCGACACCGTGAGACAAACCCCTTGGCCGTCCCCCCTCGGAGAGATTTCGATGATGGTCAGCATCGGCGTTGCCACGACGCGCGAGAATATCACTCTCGATGAGCTATTAGCCCAAGCGGATAAGGCGCTCTACCAAGCGAAAAACACCGGCAGAAACCGCATCGCGCTGTTTTCTGATTACCCGGGTTCGATAGAAGGAAACGCTTAGAAAAAATCAGATTGGATAGAATGAAGGAGGACAATATGAACCCTTATCCGCAAGCGAAAAAAATCGATCATGGGGAGACCCGTTTCGGGATCAGGATAAAAGATCCCTACCGCTGGATGGAAAATGAAAACGACGAGGACCTGCGCTCTTGGATTGACGCGCAAAAAAAGTTTGCGCAATCCTTTCTCGAAGCAGTACCGGCAAGAGAGTCAATCCGGAAGCGTTTGCGCGAACTCTTCGATTATCCCAAATACAATGCGTTTTCGGTCATCGGGAACAAGATTGTCTACGGGTACAATGAAGGGCTTCAAAATCAATATGTCTACTATATCCAAGATGGCTTCGAGGGAGAGCCGGAGGTCTTGATCGACCCCAATCGGCTATCCGAAGACGGAACGACCGCGGTGACGCTTAACGGGCACTCGAAAGACAAACGGTATCTCGCGTTTTTAGAAGCCGAAGCCGGTTCCGATTGGCAGACGCTGAAAGTGATCGATTTGCAAGAGAAGAAGGTGTTGCCCGATCAGCTTCATTGGGTCAAATTCACGGAGGCATCATGGTATCGGGAAGGCTTTTTCTATTCTGCTTACGACGCGCCTGAAGCGGGCAAAGAGTTCTCCGCGAAAAACGAGAACATGAAAGTCTATTATCATCGTTTGGGAGAAGAACAGAGTCAGGATCAACTGATTTTTGCCGACGCCGATCATCCTTTGCGTTTCCAGACGGTCTATGTGAGCGAAGACGAAAAACACCTGGTTCTGGATTCGTCCGAAGGAACTTACGGAAACGAAGTCAGGATCAAAACGACCGATCCCCTTGACCAAAGCTTTCGGCTACTCTTTAAAGGCTTCGACCACGAATACGTCTTTATCGGGGCGGAGGGAGACACGCTCTTTTTCCTGACCGATTGCGATGCGCCGAACAAGAAAATCGTGAAAGTGAATGCAAAGGATCTGCAAGTGCGCGACGTGATACCTGAAACGGAGTACGCGTTGGAGAACGCGTGGAAGATCGGGAACCGGATCGTTACGCAGTATTTGAAGGATGTCGTTTCTAAGGCGTACATTCACGAGCTTTCGGGGCGTGTCGAGCAAGAGGTATGCATGCCGGGTATCGGGAGCGCCTATCAGTTCGACGGGGATAAAGAGATAGATCGTATCCTTTTCTCTTTCAGCTCCTTCATCATGCCACTGGGGTTTTATACGGTGAACCTTTCCAGCGGCGAAACGAGGCCATTTAAAGAATCCTGCGTTCCCTTCGACCCGTCCCGATTCACGACGGAGCAAATCTTCTGCGACAGCAAGGATGGCACTCGCGTTCCGGTGTTTATTACCCGAAGAAAAGATTGTGCGGGGGATAAAACCCGCCCCGCGCTTTTGTATGCGTATGGCGGATTCAATATTTCTATGACCCCGGAGTTCAGCCCCTCCGTCATCTACTGGCTTGAACAGGGAGGCCTTTACGCCTATGCCAATCTGCGAGGTGGCGGGGAGTACGGGGAAAAGTGGCACAAAGCCGGGATGCTTCTCAACAAACAAAACGTATTCGATGATTTTATCGCAGTGGCGGAGCACCTCATTGAGCACGGGTACACCACCCGTCGACAGTTGGCCATCCAAGGGGGATCGAACGGAGGGCTTTTGATGGGAGCGGTGACAAACCAGCGTCCGGACCTCTTTGCGGCTGTGATCGCCCAGGTCGGCGTGATGGACATGCTGCGTTACCATACGTTCACCATCGGATGGGGATGGGCATCGGAATACGGGAACCCCGATGAAGAAGCGCATTTTCATAACCTGCGTCAATACTCTCCGCTTCACAACATTGAAGAAAAGGCGTATCCCGCGGTTCTCGTCACGACGGCCGATCACGACGATCGCGTGGTTCCCGCCCACTCTTTTAAATACCTTGCGACCCTGCAGCAAAAGAATACCGGCGATCGCCCCATCCTTCTGCGCTTAGATGAAAAAGCCGGTCACGGTATGGGAAAACCGACCGAAAAAATCGTCGAAGAAAACGCCGACAAGTTTGCGTTCATTGCGAGCCAAATCGCGGGGCCGATGGATAGGGAATAATCACCTTTTTCAATGGGGATTTGGCTTGTCTCTTTGCCACACCGGCGAGAATGCCCCCACTCCTTTGTGGGTCAGCGATAATCGACGAGGTATGTGATGAAACCGACAAAATTCCAAGATTCCGAGATCGCCCATAATATACGGAAGATTTCGGAAACGGCAGAGCAAAACACCTTGGTAATTTGGGCAGCCGATTGCGCGGAACATGTTCTTCGTCACTTCGTTCAAGAGTTTCCGACAGACCGGCGGCCCGAAAACGCGATTGCCGCCGCGCGTGGCTGGGTTCGAGGTCAAGTATCCGTTTCTCAGGCCCGTCGAGCTGCCTTTGATGCCCATTCTGCCGCACGATCCGCGCTCTCGGCTTCCTCCCGGGAAGCGGCCCGTGCAGCCGGACATGCCGCCGCCACGGCGCACGTTAAGGGGCACGCCCTCCACGCGGCTTCTTATGCGGCCAAAGCCGTTTTTAATGCCTCGTCTGTCGAGGACGTCGAGAAAAATGTAACGGCAGAGCGTCTCTGGCAATACGAGCGATTGCTTGTCACTTCTCAATCTTCTTAATAAATGGGGTTCTCTTTTGTGAACAAGACTCTCTGATAGTTCCTTCAGGATTCGAGATACTGTTTACCTCTTAAAAAACGAAAGTCACAGAGACACTTGTTCCTCGATGGTGAAACACCGCTGGAGAAGACCTAACGAGCAGGCGGGTGTTGAAGACCTTTTCCAATATCGGAGAAAAGGAAACGAATGACGGAGGGCAATACCTTCGCCCAAGCGGATTCGTGATGAATCCCGTCTTCCACGATTTCGAATCGCAGCCGTTCGGGAGACATTTTTTTGGATAAAGCGGCAAATACCGCCTGGTTCACGCGCACATATTCCTCTTGGTCG
>JAAYCF010000091.1 GCA_012744415.1 Thermotogaceae bacterium | reverse complement strand
GAAACCTTCATCGATATTTCGAAATGGAAGCAAATGGAGTACCAGGTGGTTCACCAGGCTAAGTTTAGCGAAATGCTGGGGAAGATTTCTTCCAGTTTCATCAGCGCCAATATCGAAAACTTCGATGAAAAAGTAGACCGGATGCTGAAAGAATCCTGTGAATTTTTCGATAGCGACCGTGGATGCTTGTTTTTAACGCAGGAGGAGGGTACCGTCATTCTCTTGTCTAATGAATGGAACGTGCTCGGAAAAACGGTGAAAAAAGGCAGAAAGTTCTCTTTCTCTTCAAGCGAGGTGCCTTGGATTTTAGAAGCTATCACGTCCAACGACCATCTGTTGATAGAAGACATACAAAAGATGCCCGAAGAAGCGAACAACGAAAAAAAAGTATTCACTCATAAGGGAATCGTGACGCTGCTGGATGTTCCGATCCGCGACAGGCAAAATCATTTCATCGGCTACCTCGGATACGATTCGATTGAAAGGAAGAAGGATTGGAGCGAAGGAGACATTGCGTTGGTCAAACTCTTGGCGAATACGGTTTCGGAGCTTATCCAAAAAATACAAATGGAAAAAGACCTCATTCAAGCCAAAGAACAAGCAGAAGGAGCCAATAAAGCCAAATCGGATTTTTTGTCCAATATGAGCCACGAGATACGAACTCCCCTGAACGGCGTCATCGGCTTCACCAATCTCTTAACCGGGACCAAGTTGGACGAGGTGCAGCGAGAGTACGTCACAAACGTGAATATTTCGGCCGTCTCGCTGTTGGGTGTCATCAACGACATTCTTGACTTCTCAAAGATCGAAGCCAACAAACTGGAACTCGAAGTGATGCGCATCGATCTTTTCGATACGATAGAACAGGCGCTCGATATACTCGCCTACAGCGCGGAGCAAAAAGGAATCGAACTGCTTTTGAATATTGATTGCCAAACGCCTCAATATGTGAACGCCGACCCGGTTCGGTTGAAACAGGTCCTGATCAATCTTGTCAGCAACGCGGTTAAGTTCACCGAAAAAGGCGAAGTGGAATTGCAGATCTCATTCCTTTTAGGGGATCCGGCTTCCAAGACAGGGGTTTTTTGTTTCTCGGTACGTGATACCGGCATCGGCATCTCCCCGGAAAATCAAAAGAAACTTTTCAAGGCCTTTTCCCAAACCGACGCCTCGATGACACGCAAGTACGGAGGTTCCGGTTTAGGGCTTGTGATTTCCAATCGGATCGTCGAAAAGATGGGAGGCCAAATACGTTTTGAAACCGAGGAACAAAAAGGCAGCCGCTTCTTCTTTACTCTCGAACTCTCTTACGAGCCTTTATCCCAAAAGGCTGTCATCGAACCGCTTCCGCGCCGGTACGCTTTTATCGTCGATGACAATGAAAGCAACCGCCAACTTCTCCAGAACTATCTCGAACCTTTCAACTATGAAGTAAAGACCGTCGAAAGCGGATTTGAAGCCCTGAAGGAAGAAGCGGCGATCTCCTCTTTCGATGCCATCTTTATCGATTACCGGATGCCTTACTTAAACGGATTGGAAACGATACGGGTCATCAAAGACAAATTGAACCTGAATCTGCGCACTCCCCCGGTCATTTTGATGCACGGTATCGGCGCGAAGTCTGAAATACAACAGGAGAGCCTGCAATTGGGAATCTCTTATCTCTTGACGAAACCGATAAAACGATCACAGGTAAATAATCTCATCGAATCCCTGCATGATCGGAAGCAGCTGGAAAGGAACGGAAACTTGTTCGACCGCGAAGGGGAAAGGAATGAGGTGGTTTTCAAAGGGTCGCCTACGATTCTGGTCGCCGAGGATGCCCAAACGAATATGCTCTTGTTTAAAGCGCTCATCAGTCAATTGATCCCGACGGCCAAAATCGTTGAAGCGAAAAATGGCGTGGAAGCGATCGCTGCCTATCGATCAGAACCGCCCGATATCGTCTTTTTGGATATACAGATGCCAGAAATGGACGGATACACCGCCGCGAAAGAAATACGAAAATTGGACGGAAAACTGAGAACGCCGATGATCGCGTTAACCGCAAGAGTGATCAAAGGGGAACGAGATCGGTGTTTGGACGTCGGAATGGATGATTATCTCAGTAAACCGATCGACCAAAGTCTTTTGGAAAAGACTCTCCAAAAATATCTTTCGATAGAAGAAACTCGAAAGGGGACGCAGTCGCTCCGTCCCGTCGAAGACACCAGTCATTTTCAGCGAACGAGATTTAAAGAGTTGATCGAGGGAAATGAAGAAATCTACGAAGAACTTAAAATAACGATGGTGACGCAATTTTCGGAAGATTTGGAGACGCTGGATAACGCGATCGCGGAAGAAAGCGTGTCGCAGATAACCTTGGTCTCGCACAAAATCAAAGGCGCCGCGATGAATTTGTTTATGAACCGCCTCGCGCAATTGGCGAACAGAGTCGAAGAAAATGCAAAAGGCGACCCAACGTGGTTAAAAGAGATGCTCAATCTGATGCGAGAAGAGTGGGAGATCGTGAAAAAAGAAATCGAGGACTATCATGCTACGGATTAACTGTCGCGAGTTCTGCCCCCCGGTTTTTTCGCGACGTAACGATCGCATACGACCATGTTGATCGCGGTTTCCTACCGTGAGTGTCTTCGCTCGGTAACGCGGGTAAAGGTCAAATGCGCCAGCTTAAAAGCTGGCGCTCCCTTTCGGATAGATCATCGCGACGTAAGCGCCCCTTGTCTTTGCGACGGCGCGATACCGCTGTAATTATCGTCGTTTTTTGACTTTCTGTTTTGGAGCGCCAGCTCTTTAGGCTGGCTTCTCTATCTTTTCTTTCGGTTTTTTCGCGACGTAAGCGACCCTTTTCCTGGCGACGGCGCGATAACCCTGCCGATCATCGCGACGTAAGCGCTCCGTTTCCGGCGACATCGCGGGAAACACGCAACAAAAAACGGAGACAAACTGATGTCTCCGTTCTGATGAATAAAACCCCGGGCGAAACCGACTCTCACATGGGGTCTCCCCCATACTACCATAGGCCAGGAGGAGCTTAACGGCCGGGTTCGAG
>JAAYCF010000007.1 GCA_012744415.1 Thermotogaceae bacterium | reverse complement strand
GGCGCGCCGTACATCTGGAAAGGTTTAGGGCTGCCTCGGCCTTCGGAGAGGTTCAACCCTTCGACGAAACAACCGCCGTTATAGCAAACGACGGATTCGAAGGTGGGCAGCGCGATGGATGGCACATTCCAAAGCAGGCCGGTATCCGGAAAATACGTTTCCCGGGTATAATTCTCCATCGGGATGACAGACAGCTCGACCTGTATGTGTTTTTCTTTCAGGAAGTATTTGGCCAATTCGCCGGGGGTTAAACCGTAGCGAATCGGCAGCCTGAGCCCGCCAACAAAAGAAGAAAGCTCCGCCGGGATGCGGTTTCCGCTGATCAGAAGCCCCCCAAGAGGATTCGGCCGATCCAAAACAACAAACGGGATATTCTGTTCAGCAGCCGCTTCCAAACAAAAAGCCAGGGTATAGATGAAGGTATAATACCGTAATCCAACGTCTTGAATGTCATAAACGAGAAGATCCAACCCTTCGAGATCCTTCGGTGTCGGTTTCGTTTTCTCACCATAAAGACTGACGACCGGTAGGTTGTATAACGGGTGAACGAAATCGGAAAACCCTTCTCCATCAGCGATACCGTAGATTCCATGTTCGGGGGCGAAGATCTTTCGGATCGTAAACCCATTTTTCAAGAAGAGATCCAGATTTTCCTCCAGGCGTCCGTTGACACCCGAATAGTTGGTGATGAAACCGATGGCCCGGTTTTTGAAGAGCGAAGAAAACTGCTCGATTCTGTCCAAACCCAATTGAACCGGCATAGACTGCCTCCTTTTCGAGGGATAATACAAGTGTACTCGTTTCCGCTTCAGAAATAAAGCCACTTAACGTGAACGGAAGATGTAATGTTTGTGCTTTATACGTAAAATCTATAAGAATAAAACGAATATTAGCCGCTATAAAAGCGACGAATAGGTTGTGATACACCCTGGATTCAACTAAAGACCATTTAGGTTCTCATTATCTGTGTGATGCTTTACATGGCGTGACGTTTCATCGTCAATTGCAACGCGAATGAGATCTTACCGCTTGCGGGACGAGACGGCGCGGATCGCGCGGCATAAAGGTGGGATTCAAAATTGGTAGTCTTGACTATTTATTATTGATATAGGTTCATTCGATAGTATGATATAATATCGGTAGCATGATCTTTGATCCTAGAAAAAAGGCGTTGGAGGGTTCTATGGAAGAAAAAAACTGTCAAAGGCGCAGACGGATGCGCATGAAATATTTCCATCACCAACCAAACCTAACGCAAGTAGAGAAGGCGCCGGCGAAAAAGGATACATCCGAAAGAGACAGTTCCTACACGATCGCTTTATGCGGTAATCCGAACAGTGGAAAAACGACCGTTTTCAACGCACTGACTTTTAGTCACCAGCACGTTGGCAACTGGCCCGGTGTGACGGTCGAAAAAAAAGAAGGGATCCTTCGCAATGGCGAACGGACTTACCGTGTGGTAGACCTTCCGGGAACCTATTCGCTCACGACGCATTCCATTGACGAGCGGGTGGCGCGGGACTATTTGATGAACGATAATCCGGACTTGGTGTTGATCATTATCGATCAGACCAATTTCGAACGGAATATGTACTTCGCCCTCGAAGTGTTGGAAATGAAGAAGAACGCCATCCTGGTTCTCAATATGAAGGATGAGGCCGATCGAATGGGAATGGCGATCAGATCCGGAGCTCTTTCGTCGTTTTTAGGCATCCCGGTGGTCAGCATATGCGGAAAATCACACGAATGCATCGCGGAATTGAAAGCGTTGATCCAGCAATCGATCTTGAATCCGGTTGTTCCCAAGGTCATCCGTTACGATGAAAAACTTGAGGATTTGATCGCCCATCTACAAAAACACGATCAAAATCCGGAAGAAGAACACGCCCGATGGCGCGCGATTAAGATCATCGAAGGGGAGATGGAGTTCCGGAAATCGCTGCGAGCCGATATCCTAAGAGAGATCGACGATCGGCTTTTCTCTTTTGAAAGGGAAACGATACGCGACCCCGATATCGCCTTGGCTGAGGCGCGTTACGGGTTTATCCACGGGTTGGCGAAAGAGTTCCTGCAACGTCGAACGACCCTTCAAGACAGAGAACAAATCACGACGATCATCGACCGTTGGTTAACCCATCGCATCTGGGGGTTCCCGATCTTTCTGGCGATCATGTGGCTGATGTTCCAGTTCACCTTTACGGTTGGAGGTTTTTTTTCTTCCCTGCTTGATGAAGCCTTCGGTTGGCTTGGTGTCTCGGTTTCCGCTCTGATGGGAGAATCGCTCTTTAGCTCCTTCATCGTTGACGGACTTATCTCCGGAGTCGGCTCGGTCATCTCTTTTATGCCCGAGATCTTCTGCCTATTTCTCTTCATTTCTTTTTTGGGTGATATCGGGTATATGTCGCGCGCCGCTTTTATTATGGATAAACTGATGCATTTGTTCGGGCTTCACGGGAAGTCTTTCATCCCTATGATCTTAGGCTTCGGATGCACCATCCCGGCCGTTATGGCGACCCGGTCGCTCGAATCGCGAAAAGACCGCATTCTCACCATTCTCGTGACGCCTTTGATGTCATGCAGCGCACGTCTGCCCGTTTACGTGATCTTCGCGGGCGTTTTTTTCAAGAACGGCGCCGGCACGGTCATCTTTTCGATCTATCTTTTAGGGATCCTATTATCGATCCTCATGGCGCGCATTTTCAAAAAGCTGTTGTTTAAGGGCGAACAAGCGCTCTTCATCATGGAACTGCCCCCGTATCGGATGCCAACTGCGAAAGAAACATTTGGAGAAGCCTGGCGAAAGACGAGCGCCTTCCTGAAGAAAGCCGGTACCGTGATTTTCGCGGCCGTTACGATTATTTGGTTGCTATCGACCTTCCCGGAAGGCGTAGCCTACGCCTCTCCCGAATCCTGGATTGGCAGGATCGGGAGTTACATCGCGCCGGTTTTCTCGCCACTCGGGTTCGGATTCTGGCAAGCGGCCGTCGCTTTAGTATTTGGATTCTTTGCAAAAGAGATTATTGTCGGGGCGCTGGGGACCATGCTGGGAGGGGAAGCGCTTCTCGCGACCGCCCTTCCGCAATACTTCACGCCGTTGACCGCTTATAGTTTTCTGGTCTTTTGTCTGATCTATATCCCGTGTGTGGCGACTGTCGCGGCGATCCGTAAAGAGGCCGGGACCAAATGGATGTGGTTTTCCGTCGTTTATCTCTTTGTTCTCGCATACGTCGTCTCACTGGCTGTATTTCAAATCGGAAGGCTGTTCACGGGGTGACGCGTTTCGGATCCCTCGTCAGCAGCACAGCTTCCCGGATATTTTCAAGCCTTAGCAACGACATCATAAACCGCGCGGTGCCCAGTCCGAAACCACCGTGCGGTGGACACCCGAATCGGAAAAAGTTCAGGTAGTCGGACAAGGGCTCTTCTTTCATGCCCTTTTCCGCCAGTTGACGTTTCAGGATTTCGTAATTGTGTTCTCGCTGCGCCCCGGTTGTAATTTCGACACCATTCCAGAGAAGGTCGTAACTGGAGGAGGTGCGCGGGTCGGCTTTATGGTGATAAAAAGGTCTGACAGAGAAAGGAAAGTGTGTGACGAAAACAAACGGGTGATGATGTTCTTCGGCAATCAGTTGGCCTAATCGCTTTTCTCCTTCCGAAGGCAAGTCGCCCCCGGCAGAGACATTCAACCCCGACCGATTGACCTTTTCGATCGCCTCTTCCATGCGGATGCGCGGAAACGGTAAGGTCGGTACGGAGATTTCGAATCCGAAGAGTCGTTCGACGTTTGAGTCCCATCTTTCCTTCAATCGGCCGAGTACCTCGACGATCCATCGCTCTTCGAAGGCCATTACCTCTTCGACATCTTCGATGTACCCCAATTCGACATCAAGAGAGACGAATTCCGTCAGATGACGGTTGGTATATGATTTTTCGGCGCGGTAGGCAGGCGCGATTTCAAAAACACGATCGAATCCTGATGCGATCGCCATCTGTTTATAGAACTGAGGGGATTGGGCGAGGAAAGCTCTGGCGTCGAAATAATTTACCGTAAAAACTTCTGCCCCCGACTCAGACGCGGTACCCATGATCTTTGGGGAATGGATTTCACGCAATCCTTCCCGATAAAAGAAGTCTCGGGAAAACCTCTCAAAGTCGGAGAGCATGAGCATAATTGTCCGTTGACGTTCGTCGCGCAAATCCAGAAACCGCCAGTTTAAACGCAAATCCATTGCGGACTCCGTCCCGGGTCCCAGATCGATCGGTAACTGAGGTTCGCTGGCCGACAGCACTTCGAAAGCCAGAACAAGCATTTCCGGCTTCTTGGTTCGATCCGCATTCTTCTGTATCGTCCCTTCAACGGCGCAGACGCTTTGTAGAGGCAGTCCGGCGATGGTTTCGAGATTCTCCTGGCCAATATCGGAGACGGAAAACACGGCTTGGATTTCCTCGGAGTTATCCTGTATGATCCCAAAGACCAGTTTCTTTCCCAAGACCCGTTTCCGCTTTAAAAATCCCGCAATCAGAACCCGTTCCCCATTTTCGCTCGCCAAAACCGTTTGAATCTGTTTTCTCTCACTAAGATGAATACTCATTAAATCCTCTCCTTTTTATAAAAAAAAACCCGACGCTTCTTAGCGTCGGGTTTAGTTGCCTTTGCATCACAACACGCCCCGACGCGGGTTGCGATCATCATCTCCGTTCCATAAGTATCGGTGGTTCTTTACACACATCGTTTTAGTGGTTCGGGTGAGCAATTGTCATCCTCCAGGAGCGGTCCCTTACGGGCACTTTTATTTCATTAAACCTTCTCGGTTTTAGGGTGTTTCTAAAATATCTTCCGAACGTATCCGAACGTAACTGGTCGGCGTTTCCCACACCTCGATCTCGAACAGGGCGGCCTGGTCGCTGCGGACTTTTTCTGAGGTACGATTCCAGATCCACTTCGCGATGTTTTCAGCCGTCGGTTGGGGAAGAATATCGTTAAGGAGTGAATGATCCAAGACCGATAAAACCTCCTCCTGCACGATCTTTTTTAAGAGGATGAAATCAATCACCATCCCCTCCGGATCGGGAACCCCTGCAACGGTCACTACCAAACGATAGGTATGGCCGTGGAGGGCTTCGCATTTTCCGTGGTATGCCGGTAAAAAATGGGCGCTGTCAAATGAAAAGACCTTACTGACACGCATACAGGAACCCGATGGCAGTATTATAACTCCCTGATCTCTAATTTCTCATCGACCAGGAAAGCTCTCACTTTTTCTAATACACCGTTCATTTGGGTCTCCGTTATCGTGCTCTCTGTCGAACGCAAGACTAAGGAGATGGTAACGCTGACAAATCCTTCGGGGATATTTTTCCCCTTATAGATATCGGTGATCTTTACGGATTCGACGTACTCTATCCGCTTCAGTTCGCTGATCACGTGCCCCATCTCTTTTCCGCGCGGCACCAGGACGGAAAAATCCTTCCGACTGGATGGATAATTCAGGTTCTGCACAGACTTCCACTCCCTGTTGCTTCCCTTTAGGAGGCTAAAGAGGAGATTGAGGTCGATCTCCCCCAGATAAACGTCCGATTTGATATCATAATGACTTAAGACGTTTTTTTTCACTAAACCTATTATACCAATTCTTTGACTATTGAAGGAAATTACGGCGGAATGTGTCGGATACAAATACGCGCCATAAAGATCCCTTTCCCTCGGGGAAGAAAAGGTCAATCCTTCTGAGGAGGCGGTCAGGTGATGGATGATCTCTTCCACATTCCCTTTAAAACCGTAAAAACCCGACCTTCGCTTATCGGTATAATCCTCGGGGTTTTCGGCTCCCATTTGGGCGAATCCGAAAACTTCCTTTTCTTTGAAAGCTTCTGAACGTTGAAAAACTTTTCCGATTTCAAAGACTTTCAAATCCGGGCACTGCCTGCTGAAGTTGAAGGCCAACGTTTTGATCAATCCGAAAGATAAGGTGGGCCGCAGCAAAGACAGATCTCGCGATAGCGGTTTCACCAAGGAAACAGCCCCGCTTCTCCACAGATGGTCTTCCGTAATACCAAAAGGCTCGAAGTCCGACGGATCCGCGAAAGACAGAGGTTTTATCTCATTAAACCCCAAAGCCAAGGCCAGCCGATGGATCTCATTTCTGAACGTTTGGTAGGCAGTCCGCCCCCGATCCGTCGCCCGAACCACCGGCAGTATCGTCGGAACCTGTTCGTATCCTTGTATTCTTCCGATTTCTTCGATCAGATCGATTTCACGTTCCAGATCCGGCCGGCCCGTCGGAATAGAACATCGGAATACCCCCGTTTCCCCGGTTTCGCTAACGCTGATCCCCAAGTTTTCCAAATTATCGACGATCGCCTTCGAGGGGTACGTGGCGCCGAGTATTTTTTCCACTCGAGTTCTCCGTAAAAGAACGGTTCTGTTCTCGATCCGATGCGGGTATGTGTCGATGATTTCGGTTGTAACGCGCCCTTCGGCGTATTTCTGGATCAAATGCGCCAAGCGGTCTATCACGAAACGGTTGTTGTTCGGATCCACACCCCGCTCAAAACGGTAGGAGGCGTCGGTGTTCAGGTTGTGCCATTTCCGGGTTTTGCGGATCAAAACCGGGTTGAAGGTGGCGACCTCTAACAGAACATCTCGTGTTCGTTCGGAGACACCTGATCTCTCCCCACCCATAATGCCTCCGAGGGCGAGCGGATTGACGCCGTCGGTGATCATGCACTCGAACCCCTGGGTCGTTATCGTTTGACCGTCCAGTAGAACGAATCGTTCGCCTTCTTTGGCTTTCCGAACCCGGATGCAAAAATCTTTCAATTGCGCGAGATCAAAGGCGTGGACGGGGTGTCCGGTTTCGAGCATCACGAAGTTGGTAACATCCACGATGAAACTGATCGGGCGAAGGCCGCCAGCAACCAGCGCGCGCTTCAACCATAATGGCGATTCGATAGGCCGGACATCTCTCACGATCAGTCCACAATACCGATAACAGTCCTCGGGATTCTCGATCGCGATACGGAATTGACGATCGTGTTCTTCCGGTGTCGTCTGATAGTCCGTCTCCGGCATCGTTATGGGCCGTTGGCCTTTCGTGATCGCCGTCAGTTCGCGCGCGATCCCCAGCAATCCCAACTCGTCTGGCCGATTGGAGGTAATGGACGCCTCGAAAACCGAATCTTCCAAAAACCCTTCCGGCCAGTTTTCGGTAATGCGATAAACATATTCGGATTTATTTTCTAACCCGAGCTCTTCCAAAGAGCAGAGCATGCCTTCGGAAACGACGCCTGCGAAATCCTGGGCCTCGATCCGCTTTCCATTGTAGAGGACCGTGCCCGGTGGCGCCAAAAGAACGCGATCCCCCGATTTGACGGTTTTATCGGCGGTCACCAGTTGCTTCGTCTTGTCCGGTAATTGGATCGAACAAACGATCAGCCGCGCAAGGGAAGGATGGGGACGGGTTTCGGCCACGATTCCTTGAACCGCTCCCTTCAGCCCCTCCCACGGGTAGAGAGTCTCCTCGATTTCTGTGCCACTCAAACTCAGAAGATCGTCGATCTCCTTATCCGATAAGTCTTTCACAGGGATATAGTCATTTAACCATTTTTTTGAGATGCGCATGGTCATCGCTCCTTTTCAGTGAATCCGTTTCCCGTTCATCGGGTCCTGTTTAGCAAAATCACGGGATCTCTAAAGATCCTGCCGGATGAAGTGGGCATATCCGCGGATGAAATCGCGAATATCCGTGAGTCGGTATTTCAACATGGCGATCCTTTCGATCCCCATGCCAAAGGCGAATCCGGTCCATTTTTCGCTGTCGTATCCGACGGAGCGGAAGACGTTCGGATCCACCATCCCGCACCCCAAGACCTCCAGCCACCGCGTTTCACCGTACTTGTTTTCCCAAAGAACGTCGACTTCGAAACTCGGTTCGGTGAAGGGGAAAAAGCTGGGTCTCAGCCTAATCTTCTTCCTTTCGCCGAAGATCTTTTCGATAAAGTATTCCAACGTGCCTTTCAGATGGCTTACCGAGACGTCGGTGTCGACCAGCAACCCTTCGCATTGGTGGAACATCGGAAGGTGTGTGGCGTCGTAATCGCTTCGGTAGACCTTTCCGGGAGAGATAATCGCGATGGGCGGCGTCTTCTTCTCCATCGTACGCACCTGAACCGGGGAAGTCTGGGTGCGCAGCAACCACTGATCCGGCACAATATAGAAGCTGTCTTGGTCATCGCGCGCGGGATGCCAATCCGGAGTGTTCAACGTCTCGAAGTTATAATACACATTTTCGATCTCCGGGCCTTCCGCGATCTCGTATCCCAAGGACAGAAAGATATCCTCCATCTCCCGCTGCGTCTTCGTTATCAAATGCTCAAAACCCGCCATCCTTCGGGCGCCCGGCAAAGTCGGGTCTATTCGGATCGACTCTTCGAATACGCTCTCTTCTTCTTCGAGGAAGCGGCGATTTTTGCGATCCATTGCCTCTTGAAGAAGGGTTTTCACCTCATTGGCTTTCTCTCCGAGAAGGGGTCTTTCGTCGGGGGACAGCGCACCCAATTTTTTCAGGATGCCCTGGCTGATCGTCCCTTTTTTTCCAAAGAAGCGCACGCGCAACTCTTCCAGCATTTGAGAGTTTTCGGCGGCTTCGATCGCTTTTTCCGATAGTTCCTTAATTTGTTGCAATTCTTTCAAAAGATCCGATAATAGGCTCATCTCTCTCTCCTCTTTGACAAAGGCCGGTCTTTATAGAACCCCTTCTCAGAAGGGTTGGTTTTCTTAAAAAAACACGCTCGTTCATAAAAAAAGAACGATTCTCTTGCGACGACCGGCAGCCGAAGTATTCTTATAAAGCCGTCGGGCTCACGTAAAATGGCGGTGATTGGACAACAGAATCGGTACTTTGCTTTCGGCCATTAAAGCGGCGATCCGTTGGTTGGTTTTGGTAACGGATGGGAAAACCATCCCGCGTACCCCCGAATTCAGGACCCGCGCGAACAGCTCCGCATCCAAAATCGCCCCGTCCGTTGCGAAAACGGTATCCTTAATGGCGAAACCGCGTCGTTTGGCTTGAGACAAGGCAATCTCGAACGCGTCGAGCCGAAGCATTTGCCCCGCGCCGATTCCGGCCGTTTGCGAACCGGCCAAAAGAACGACCGAATCGGAACGTGTGAGCTTAGACACTTGAAAAGCGGTGATCAACTCTTTTTCCACTAAGGGGTCGAAAAGCTCCTCTTTCAGCTTTCGGAAACGATCCTGCCGAACCTCGGTATCCCGCTCCTGAACGACAAAGCAACCGTCAAGATACGTGTACTCCCATTCGGAAGGTTTCCAAAGATCATAGGCGTAGACGGACTGGATAACGGAATCCTGGAGGGGAGACGCTTCCGATTCGATCTCTCTGTTGTACGCGACGAGTTCGACGGGCAACCTTCGTATCAGCTCGACGATCGCTCGGTTCACCGTGTGATTGATCACTAACACCCCGCCGGAAACGGATTCATCCTTTAAGATCCGAATCAACGCGGCATAGTCGGATTCTCCGGGTGCCACGGCGACCCATAAAGGATTGCCGTGCCGAATGTAGACGCCGGCGGGTTCTTTTAATTCTCGAGCGAAACGGATACCCTTGTAGAGATCGATGATCCGCCGCGTTGTCATATTGCCTTTCTTTACGCCATGAAGATGCCGAAGCAGATGGTCTTCTCCCGATAGGGTAGCCACATAGGCTTCCTGGTGAGGATTCGCGCCATACTGCAACAACAAAGCCTTTTCCAACGAAAGGTGTTTTCGGCTTTCATCGGCGAACAGTAGGGAAAATGCGTTATAAGTTTGCGTGTCGAACTTCAGTATCTCCGAAAAAACCTTTAGGGATAGCTGCCTTCTCCCCTGTAAAGGGATATCGCCGCATTCGGCTAAAGAAGAGACCACCCAATCGAAATCGGATTCATCAACGATGGTGGCGATATTGCGGAAATCTTTGGCCACGTTTCTTAGAAGCGTGACGCAGGAAGGAACCGTCTCTTCTTCCGCCACGGGGGAAAAGGTCGAAGGAGAGCCTACTCTCCCCAGCTTCGGGAAATCGGCGAAAATCATGTCGAAAAGCGGTGTTGATTCCTGTAATTCAGTTTTCATTCGGAACAGGATATAGAAATAGGGATCCGTTGCGCAATCCGGTATGTTGCCCTTAATATCCGCCTTCGGTTCCCCTGAAGAAAATAGCGGTTGAATCGGGTAACCTTTTTCCGAAAGGCGCCGATAGGCCTCTCCATGTCCAACGACTTCGATTCCAAGCTCCAAGACGCGCTTTGCAAAAGATTCGACGCGCTCCGTATAGTCCGCGATCACCAGCAACCGGTTGATGCTCAAAGGCATCACCAGCTATTCAAATAGCGCGTTTGCTCTTCCGTTAACGTATCGATGGTTTTATGCATACTTTTCAGCTTCAGGAAGGCCAGTTCCTGGTCGATCTCCGCGGGGGTGTCGAAGAGTCTGGCTTCCAGCTTGTCTCTGTTTTTCCAGAGGTAAAGCATAGAAAAGTACTGTACGCCGAAAGAGCCGTCCATAATTTCGACCGGATGACCGTCCGCAGCGGCGATATTGACCAGTCGGCCGCTCCCAATAACAAAAACCGATTTGCCGTTCGGAAGTTGATACCCTTTGATATTTGGTTTGGCTTCCCAGGTGTTTCGGGCATAAGATTCAAGGTCTTTCACAGCGATTTCCACGTCGAAATGGCCGGCATTCGACAAGACAGCCCCTTCTTTCAAGAGGTCGAAATGGCGTTTGGAAACCACGTTGGTGTTACCGGTGACTGTGACGAAAAAGTCTCCGAGCGGCGCGGCCTGATCCATCGGCATCACGTCGAATCCATCCATCAACGCTTCGAGGGCTTTTATCGGGTCGATTTCAGTTATGATGACATGTGCGCCCAAACCACGCGCCTTTCCGGCGACACCCTTCCCGCACCACCCGTATCCGGCGACGACGACGACCTTGCCGCAGATTGCCAGATTGGTTGTTCTCATAATGCCGTCCCACACGGATTGCCCTGTACCGTAACGATTATCGAAGAGATACTTCATTTGCGCATTGTTTGCCGCAATCACGGGGACCTTCAGGAGGCCGTCTTTTTCGAGGGCTCGCAACCGGGCGACGCCCGTGGTGGTTTCTTCCGAGATCCCTTTCAGCCCTTCCAGATAGTCTTTTCGTTCGGTATGAACGATGGTGCTCAGATCTCCGCCGTCATCCAAGATCAGGTTCGGTTTCAGCTCCAATACTTTATAGAGATTCTTTCGGAATGCCTCATTGTCCTCGGTGTGCTTGGCGTGAACCACCATCTTGTCGTGGTTGATCAAAGCCGCTACGATTTCATCCTGCGTCGATAAAGGATTGGAACCGGTTGCCCATACTTCTGCTCCGGTATCTCGAAAAAGTCGTGCCAGATTGGCGGTTTTCGCTTCCAGATGGCAGCAGACGACCATCTTGCAACCGGTGAAGGGTTTCTCATCCTTGTACTTCTTATGGATTTCGTTCAGAATGGGCATATATTGCCAAGCCCAATTCATTTTTTTGACTCCCAGATCGGTCAACGCATCCATTTCGCTATCTCCCCTTTCTGTGATTGTTGCGGATATTGTATCACATCCACTTAGAATCAGAATAACAAATCAAAAGATATTCCTGTCCCGATGTCCCCTTTGCGTTTTCGGGCAAACGGTATTCTCCGGGGGGCCAAACGAACCGAAAAGCGATTCGTAGTGAACGCGAAAACGATGACCGGACACCGAATGTTGCCGCTATGCTTCGGCAGTTACTTGCGGAGAGCATGCGCGAATAAGAGAGCCCCGTCCCATTGGAAAAAGCGAAGACTCGCTTCATGTTCTGTCCAGGTGACATCCAACCAGCCGTGAGTATCACGGCTCCATAAGGAAGCGGGCGAATCGTAAGTGATCTTGTCCAAAGCGGCTCCCATTGTGCCAATGATGGCGTAGGCCACACCGGCGTGTTCCAAAGCTTCCATATGATGGTTATGGCCGCTTACGACGAGATCCACGCGATACTTTTCAAAGAGAGGCGTTAACTCACGAATCATATCGGGATGGTCATACCAGGGTTCTCCAGTGAATAAAGATCCGGAAGCGTAGGAGTAGCAATGGGCAACGACGACTTTCCAATGGTCTTCAGGAATGGAAGCCAATTGCGTTTCCAACCACGCGATTTGATTTCGAGAAATGTCTTCGGTTCCCCAAAGGGCGCTCAGCAGGAGAAAGTGGACGGGTCCGACATCCACCCGCCGGTAAAGGTCTTCGAAACCGGTCAGGCCTTCCGGATGAAGATAATCCAAATAATGCCGGTATCCTTTGAACAACGCGTCGTGGTTTCCCGGCACCGCTATTAAAGGGATCTGAGAAAAAACCGGCGACAACGCGTCTATCGCGATTTGCCAGTCCGAATCAAGAAACCCCATCTCCGTAATATCTCCGACGAGGCAAAAGAGATCGATCTCGTCTTTTTGACTTATCCATTGGTCCATCATCCTTTGGGTTTTCTCGGCAAGTCTTTTGGAACTCCCATAGTGCGCGTCTCCCGAAAACACGGTTCGGAACGGGTTCGACCCTTCGACGGAGATATCCGGCAATGATCGAAACGATACGGCTGGTTGGCCATCGAGCTGATAGGTGTAGACGCGATCCGGCTGCAACTCAGAAAACCGGAAGCGATGCGCATGAGGACTGTCGGACACGATCTTCTTTGCCGGCTCCGCTTCTGAACTCAGAGCGGCGGTTATCGTTCGAGATGTCTTGTTCCAAGCGGCAAGTGTCAGGTCTGGCACAGAAGAGCCCGCGGAGGAAGAAACCAATAGTAGAGGCGGTTTATCGCCGCTTTTGATCATCGGCTGGGCAAAGAGGTATCCCCATATGCCCAAGGTTGCCGCTATGATGACGATACTGAGGAGACCGACGCCGATTTTCCAGATTTTACCGATTCTTTTAAAACGGTATAGAAACATACGCCCGATAACCCATAAAGCGGGCGCCCAAAGGCCAAGCGAAAGGACCATTCCGATCAGGAAACGATAATAGGAATCCCATCGCACCCACCCGAAACTTGCCGGAAGGGAAAAAAACCAGAGCCCGAAACCAAACGATACGATGGGATTCAGGATCAAAAACACTGTCCAAAAACGGTTCCACCTTGTATTCGACATGCATATACCCCCCTAAAAATACGCTGAGACCTGATGGTTTCAACAAGATACCGGTGATCATCGGTTTTTGATTTTGTGGATCGATAAAAACAGTTTTACGAGGCTTCCTTATGAAGCGGGAACGAACGAGAACGAAGTGATCACCACTTCGAGCGATTGCCCGTCGGATGGTGGAGTCCCGTTCTGAAGCCAGAGATTGATGCGTATTTGGGTTTGTCCCGCCGGCGGGAGATCCGCGCCTTCATAAGCCCATGTCGCGATTACTTCGCCAGATCCGGGTGACTGGCCTTGCCGGCTGGAAAACGTTATGGCATCAGCCCCCCAGACAAATTCGTGGATGGAATAGACCCCCTG
>JAAYCF010000090.1 GCA_012744415.1 Thermotogaceae bacterium | reverse complement strand
GACAGGCTGAACACCTGAAAGCCCCCGCTATCCGTAAGAATCGGACGATCCCACCCCATAAACGAATGCAGCCCGCCATAATAGCGGATATCTTCGTAACCTGGCCTCAAATACAGGTGGAACGTATTGCTTAACAATATTTGCGTTCCTATCTCTTTCAATTGCTCCGGGAGAAGGCATTTTACCGTCGCCTGCGTCCCCACGGGCATAAATATCGGCGTTTCAACCACGCCATGCGCGAGACGTAACAAACCCGTCCTGCTTCCGTTTATGAGCCCTCCTGTTTTTTCTTGGGCCGCTTTCACTTGAACGGAAAATCCTTTGTTCGGAGTCATTGATCGATCGCTTGTTTTAATCCGTCCTCGAATTGAGTTTTCAACTCAGAGACGGCGTTTCTCGTATGTTGGACGAACGCCACATCTTTTATCATTTCCAGATTGATCGAGATATTTTCCAAAGCCATATGGAAACCGGCTTTGCACAATTCGAGCGCACATAACGCGTCCGATTTTGCGTTTTTATTGCCATAATGGGCCATCAATGCGGCTCGCGGGACCAACCGCACAATGTGTTGAGCGATCTCGTAAGGGGTTTTTGTCGCCGTTTTGAATGCTTCTTGTATCGCCGAAGTTCGCACTTCTTTCTGAACGGGCGTTTCTTTGGGAAGTTTCATCGCTGTCGTTACTTGGTTGAAAGCCTTTGAATCTTCATCCATCATCGTTTTGAACCATTCGATTTCTTGGGTTTCCAGCAGAGCCGTTTCCTGCATCAAAGAATAGCGGTCTTCATACCCTTTTTTTCCCTGTGTCAAGGAAGCGACAATTTTCGTAAGACCCGCGGCCAAAGCGCCAGACAATGCAGCTACGGTTCCTCCGCCGGGGGTTGGCGAAGAAGAGCCGAGTGTATCGAGAAACTCATCTATCGACATTTTCCGAAAATCCATAGAACCCCTCCATCATCATAAACCATCGAATGATAAATTATAGCACAATTAAATGAAAAGTGAATCGATCATTTTTCGTTTTTTCGGAAGGGTTTTTCGGTATACTATCACGATAAGAGAAACCGCGAAAAGGAAGGGGATGCCGATGGAGAACGCGACTTTTGATTTTCCGCTTAAGGCCTATGTGGATGGGGCTTGGGTAGACGGCGGCGTAGGGTATGGATTTGTTATTCTCGATCGGTCGTCGATCATCGCAGAGCGGAGCGAATCGGTGCCGAAGGGTCCTTGGGCCGATTCTCGCCAGGTAGGCGGAGAGTTGCTGGCGATGATGGCGGTGCTCGCCTGGTGCGAAGAGAGAAGCGTTCCGGAGATTACGGTCTTCTACGACTACGAAGGCATCCGATCTTGGGCCGTGGGGGAATGGAAAGCGAACAAGGAGATCACCCGAACCTATGTGGGCGAAATGAGGCGATGTTCCGTGAAAGTGCGCTGGGTGAAAGTGAAAAGCCATAGCGGAGACCGTTACAACGACCGGGTTGACCGTCTGGCTAAGGATGGCGCGGCGGGAATTGCCTATTATTGGGTAGAAGAAACCCATCGGGAGGCCGATCGTGGATAATCCATTGCTGCCGTTGATGAGAGAAGCGAGGAGATTGTATAAAGAAAAGTCTTACGCGGAAGCCCTTTCCAGATATGAAAGACTGTGGCAATCCGATAAATCGTTATTTTACAGTGATGATCTGTACAGTTTTTGCGTCTGCCTGCGCAAAGGCAGAAGGTCTTCCGACGCGCTGCCGATCGCCGAAACCTTGATCGAAACTGAACCTAATAACTCTCGGTTTAACAATATCTATGGATGGATTCTATATGACTGTCTATTTCACGAGAAACAGCCGTTTTTCGGAGAGGAGTTTTTAGATCAGGCGCGGAAAATATTGTCGAAAACAAAACAAGAACCCCATTCTCCGTATGAACTCACCGTATTGAAAACGCTCGAATGGTTAAAAAAACATCCAGACTTGTCGGAACGCCATACGGACTCATGGATTCAGAAGGTTGATCCCGGAGGATTAGACGTCACTTCTTTCGATTTTCACGTCGGCAAAGGAAAAACGATAAGAAGGCCTTCAAACGCTGAAAGCTGGTACCTTGAGAAAACGGAGTGGTTGTTATCGAAAAACCGGTTTTCCGAATGCCTTCTTTGTTGCGATGATGCCTTAACCCTTATAGACCAAAAAATCCCGGATGGGGAACCTGCTCCGTTTCTCTGGCGAAGGGGTGTCAGCCGCTTTCGTCTCGGGAATCCGTCGGACGCCTTGTCTGATCTGTTGGATGCTCAAAGAAAGATTAAAATATGGGCGATTCCTTTCGAAATCGCGAAGGTATCCCTTGCTCTCGAAGATCGGGAACGCGCCTTTAAATGCGCGCTGAAGGCGGCTTTGTTTCCTCTCGGCATCGAACTCAAGACCGAGTGCTACGGTCTTTTGGCCAATCTCTACCGCACCAAAAGCCAATTCGAAATGGAAAGAAAATGCCTTCTCCTATATCAACTCGTTATGGAGTCCCTTAACCGCGAAGGAGACTCCGAGTTCTCGGAGCGTGTAAAAGCGATCGAGCGCCCTCACGGGCTATCTTATTCAAAATTGTATAAAGAATTGGAATCACTTTGGAGATTATCCCTGAAAAAAGTGTTGACACCGGTTCAGGGTCAGTTACTGAAAATGTTGCCGCAGAAAAAAGGGTTTCTCAAAGGAAAAGATGGTCGGGATTACTTCTATGGATTGGCTGCCTTTCAGGGAGTCACTCGGCAGATACACCCGGGAACACCGGTAGAAGCCTACTACGATCCGGATGAATCCTCTGAGAGATCCGGCGCAATAGAAGCCTATTGGGTGGCGCCTCTGCGCACGGACCGGGTTGTCACGTAGAAATAATCGCGTATCAACGTTTTGAGGCGTCTCTCAACGATAGATGCATCCCGATTATTTGGTCGGCGCCCTCCGCCGAGAAAGATCCTGACAACAAAAATGGCGGATCGCTCCGCCATCTGTCAATCGGTTTGATGGAACGTTCTATAATAATTCTTTATATAGCGGAAATCGGGCGCACAATGTCTTGACCTTCGCGCCGATCGATTGTCGCAAGTCTTCCGAGATTTGACCTTCCCCGTCCATATGATCGATCGCCTGCTGGATGATCTCGGCGATCTCCAACATCTCCGATAGCCCCATTCCCCGAGTGGTCACGGCAGGGGTTCCAATCCGAATGCCGCTGGTGACGAAAGGGGATAGTTTTTCATTGGGAACCGTATTTTTGTTTACGGTAACATGGACTGTTTCCAAAGCGGCTTCCACAGCTTTTCCGGTTACGTTTTTCGGACTGAGATCCACTAAAAACAAGTGCGTGTCAGTCCCCCCCGAAACGATACGAACTCCGCGTTTCTCTAATTCTTTCGCTAAACAAACCGCGTTCGCCATCACGTTCTCCTGATAGGTTTTGAATTCGGGGGAGAGCGCTTCTTTGAAACAAACGGCCTTTCCCGCGATGACGTGCATCAAAGGGCCGCCTTGAATACCCGGGAAGATTGTCTTATTGATGCTTTTATACAATTCTTCATCGTTGGTTAGGATCAGCCCGCCGCGGGGGCCTCTCAACGTTTTATGGGTGGTTGAGGTTACAATATGCGCGTATTCCAGCGGATTCGGGTATAACCCCGCCGCGACGAGACCGGCAAAGTGAGCCATGTCGACGACAAGAATGGCGCCGACCTGATCGGCAATCTCCCGAAAACGCTTGAAGTCGATAATTCTCGAATAAGCGCTGCCGCCTGCGACTAAGATCTTCGGTTTATTCTCGAGCGCCATCTTCTCGACTTCGTCGTAGTCTATCGTTTCTGTTTCGGGATGGACTCCGTATTGCACCACACGGTAAATCTTCCCGGAAAAGTTGACCGACGCGCCGTGAGTCAAATGACCTCCGTGGCTGAGCGACATTCCCATAAGGACGCTGCCGGGTTCCGCCACTGCGAAATACGCGGCCATATTCGCCTGCGAACCCGAATGGGGTTGAACGTTGGCGTATTTGGCGTGGAAAAGCTCTTTAACTCGGTCTCGCGCGAGGGTTTCGACCATATCCACGTAGACGCATCCCCCGTAGTACCGCTTTTTTGGATATCCTTCGGCGTACTTGTTCGTTAGTATGCTCCCCATCGCATCCATGACGCTTTTCGAAACGAAATTTTCGGAGGCGATGAGTTCCAGGCCGAACTCTTGGCGTTCCAGCTCTTTTTTTAGAATGGCGTATACTTCGGTATCTCCCTGCTGAAGGTAATTCCACACGATAGACCCTCCCAATTTTATGATGGTATGACGGCTACCATATTTTTGCCCGTTTCCACATTTTCACCTTTTTGAACGAAGACTTCTTCGACGACGCCATTCGTGTCGCAAATGATGTCGTTTTCCATCTTCATCGCTTCGATTTTCAGCAGAACATCTCCTGACTTCACGGTTTGACCGGGTTTTACGAACACATCGATGATAAGCCCGGACATCGGCGCGGGGAATCCCTTCCCTTTTCCCCCTCCGGTCACCGGGGTGGCCGCTTTCGGTTTTTCCGCTTCTTTCACCGGCGCAGGGGGCGGCGTTGGCGCCTGTTCTACCCGCGCGGGAGCCGTATCTGATTTTAACGTTGGAGCGGAAACGGCGATCGGCATTTGCGGCGCGGCGGTTCCTCCCAACTCCTCCACTTGGACTTCGTAGGCTTTGCCATTCACATAGACCTTATAACTCTTCATCATCTTTATTTGTCCCCTTTCTGGTGAACTTTCCATGTTGTATATTTTCTCGGCGCCCGATAGCGTTTTTCTTCCTGAAACGTCCGTCTCATTCCGACAAGTTGGAAAGGTTTATCCAAATAGGCATACAACGCGGCGCTTATCGCCGCCACCTCTTCTTCCGTAATTCCGGCATCCGCAGTCAAACCCGCTGTTTTTGAAACGGCTGCGGAAAGTCCTCTTCGGGTCTCATTGACGGTTTTTTGCGAAGCGGGTTTCTCCCATTCGTGTTTTCGCTCTCCGAATACCTTCTCAAATACTTTGAGCAGAGTGAATAAGAACAAGAAACAGAGAAAAACAACGGATATTCCGACAATGGTCAGGCTGACTATTTCCATGATGCCCCCTATAACGGGATATTCCCGTGTTTTTTGTCGGGATAGGGCTCCACTTTATTTTTTGAAATCGTTAGGTTCCGATAAATGGTTTCTCTCATCTCGTCAGGTGAAATCACTTGATCGATATACCCTCTGGAAGCGGCTGCATAGGGATTTGCAAACTGGTCCCGATATTGGTTGATCTTTTCAGTTCTTGTTTGTTCGGGTTTGTCCGATTGGTCGATTTCTTTCTTAAAGATGATGTTCGCCGCGCCCTCGGGCCCCATCACAGCGATCTCGGCCGTCGGTAACGCGCAGACGAAGTCGGCGCCCAAATGTTGGCTACCCATCGCAATGTAAGCGCCGCCGTAAGCTTTTCTTAAGATAACTGTGATTTTCGGAACTACCGCTTCGCTATAAGCGTAGAGCAACTTCGCCCCATGCCGGATGATCCCGTTGAACTCCTGCGCGGTACCGGGCAGGAACCCCGGCGTATCGACCAGAGTAAGGATCGGCAAATTGAAGGCGTCCAGGAAGCGTATAAACCGAGCGGCTTTATCTGAAGCGTTGATGTCCAGACTGCCGGCCCATTGGCTGGGTTGGTTCGCGACGATCCCGATCGGGATTCCCCCAAGGTGAGCGAATCCAATAACGATATTGGGCGCATACAGGGCATGCACTTCCATAAAACTCTCTCGGTCCACGATGCCTTTAATCACTTCTTTGACATCATACCCCTTTTTCCCATCTACCGGTATCACTTTTCCAACATCGGCGTAATTAGACAGGTTGATCGTTTCAAGAGGGATGGTCGCGGCGAATTCGGTGTTGTTGGACGGGATATATTCAAAAAGCCGTCGACAGATATCCAGCGCCTCTTCATCATTTGAAGCCAAGAAATGGGCGTTGCCGCTCTTCTGGTTATGGACTTTCGCGCCACCCAACTCTTCTTGGGACACGTCTTCCCCTGTAACCGCCTTGATGACTTGTGGACCCGTGATAAACATCTTTGCGACCTGATCGACCATGATCACGAAGTCCGTAATTGCAGGAGAATAGACGGCGCCACCCGCGCAAGGACCCATAATAATGGATATCTGCGGGATCACGCCGCTCGAACGGGTATTGCGAAAGAAGATGCCGCCATATCCAAACAGAGCGTCGACGGCTTCCTGGATCCTTGCCCCGCCGGAATCATTAATCCCGATAAGCGGAATCCCCATTTTCAGGCACAGGTCCTGTATCTTCATGATTTTTTTCGCGTGCATCTCCCCGAGCGAGCCACCCATTACCGTAAAATCCTGGGAAAACACCCCGACTTTCTTCTCGCCAATATTCCCGAAGCCGGTAATGACCGCGTCTTCCGGAATGGATTTATCTTTAAGGTCAAAATTGACGCATCGGTGTTCAACGAAGGTGTCGATCTCATAAAAACTGCCCTCGTCCAACAAAGAATGAATCCGTTCCCGCGCCGTCATTTTTTTCGCTTGATGCTGTTTATCAACGGCCTTCGGTCCTCCACCCGCAAACACGGCATTTCTTTTTTCGATAAAAGCCTGATTTAGTGAGTCCATATCGCTCATGAAACCTTCTCCTTTCTTAGTGGCCTTCGCCTTCAACCAACTCTATTAACACCCCGAAGGAACTCTTCGGATGCAGAAATACGATTTTTGAACCGCCGGCTCCGATCTCCGGCGTATCGCTCAGCAAACGGTATCCCATCTCCTTTAAGTGCGCGATCGCGGCTTCGATATCATCCACGTGGTAAGCGATATGGTGAATCCCCTCTCCACGTTTTTGGAGGAATGTGTGTACCGTAGAAGCCTCAGAAGTAGGCTCCAAGAGCTCGATACGCGTATCACCCACAGGTATGAAGGCCACTTTCAAGTGCTTGTCCGGCAACTCCTCTGTCTCTTTTACCGGAATCCCCAAACCTTTCTCATAAAAAGGCATAACGTTTTCGAGAGATGAAACCGCAATCCCGATATGATCGATATGAGATATCGCCATTGTTTCCTCCTTTTGCGGAAAAGCCGCGTTTTGTTCGTCATTTACGTCGAAGATTATAACATACGATCGGACGATTCGTTCGAGGGCAAACCCCCTTACCGCCGTTTCTAAGAAAGACGTTTAATCGATTTGACCGCCATTTGTGCGATCTTCGGGTCGAATTGCGTTCCGGCGTTTTTTTCGATTTCTTTCAACGCTTCCGCCAAAGAGATTTTTTCGCGATAAGGTCGATCGCTCGTCATCGCTTCCAAGGCATCTGCGACCGATAATATCCGTGAAATGAGTGGAATGTCTTCTCCCTCTATCCCCTCAGGGTATCCCAATCCGTCCCACCGCTCGTGATGGAATCGCACATATCGCGCGACATCTTGGAGGTCTTCGAAAGTTTCTAACACCCGAGCTCCCCAAACGGGATGGTCTTTGATGAGATTGTACTCTTTAGCCGTCAGCATCGACGGTTTCGAAAGGATCGCCCCGGGCACGAGGACTTTCCCTATGTCGTGAACCAACCCGGACCAAAAAACACGAGAAATTTGCGATTTGTCTAACCCGATCGCTTCAGCGATATTCACCGAAATCTTCGCGACATTCTCCGAGTGCCCTTTCGTGTAAGGATCGTGTATTTCCAACAGACGGATCATCGAGGTAATCAGATCCTTCTGGAAATTTTCTTGTTGTTGGATATATTTTTGCATCGTTAAGAAGGCCGACGCCACATTCGAGAAGGTTTGAACAATTTTTTGGTCTTCGCTCGTAAATTGTTCTTCGCTTTCGGCGGCGATGTCGATCGAAAGGGTTCCTAACGTTTGGCCGCTAAACTTCAATCGCGATAGGATCGAAGAGCGAACCGGTTTGGTGGCGCGCCAGAAAGGTTCGTAAAGATCCGGTGGAAAGATTCTTTCGTTTGTTTCCATAAGGTGATCAACCAATTTCGCGTTCTGCAATTCCTGGAGCAAGTCGGATGTGAGCGGAAGCTGTTTTAAGATCTCGATGTCGTGGCCGACCGTATGCACAAAACGCCAACGCTCCCCTTCCACGAGAGAGACGCTCCCGTAGTCCGCCTTCGGAACAAGACCCATGATCATCTCCAACAAGTCTTTAAGGAAGTTCTCGTCTTTTTCCATTGCCGATGAGCACATGCGCGAGGTAATCCAAATCATCTCTTCTACTTTACTCGAATACTCGGACAGGCGCTCGCTTGATTCCTCGAGTTCGATGTTTTGGTTTTTCAACGTTTCGTTAATGCGCTCCAGTTCGTCATTGTAGACTTTATTTTTATCTAAGAGCGCCTTAAGTTCTTCGGTCATCGCGTTGAAGGAATCGGACATCTCTTCTATCTCCCGAAACCCTTTTATATTTATTTTTTCGAAAAAGTGCTGTTTTCCAAAACGGTTCATTTGCCTCGAAAATTCTTCGATCGGATGGGAGAATCCGCGGCTGACGGGAATCGTTAATAGCAGCACCGAAACCAGTATGGCGAGCGCGAAAGCCGCTAGATAGAAGGTATATAATTGCAACGACTCGAATAGTTCATTTTCATCCGCCAAGATCAAATATCGCCATTGGAGACTGTAGTTTTCGGCCGAAACGCTCAGGGTTTTTTTGCCATTCACGTACAACGCCGCTTCTCTTTGAAAGAGTTGCGGATCGGAGAGATCGGGAGACACGGAAGATAAGGGACCGAAATTGTATTGCGGATCCAATGAGTTTGCCAATATCGTACCGGCGGAATCAATCAGAAAAACGTGGCCGATCTCTTGAATTTTTGCCTGCTGGATCATGTCGGTCAGCGCTTTCAGAGAAACGCTTAATCCGATAACACCGCTCAGTTCGCCCGCGCGGGTGACCGCTTTCACGATTCCCAATTGTGAAACCTCTGAGAAGAGGGTTCGATAAACACCTGTAATGGTCACCCTATTTGGATTCTGCAAGGCTTTTTGAAACCACGGACGGACTCTCGGATCATAACCTTTGCCGAGTTCGACGATCGGAACCTCGATATACCCGCCGGATGCCGAACCAAAATAGACCATGGTGATATTCGGATGCGTCTTGAGGAAAGAATCGAAAAGAGACAATAGTTTTTCGTCCGTTTCTGAGGTATAGGCAGGAAAAACCTTGCCTTCCCCTGTCAAACCAACCAAAGAGAAGAGGCTATCGTCGATAGGGGCTTCTCCGAGCCGGTCTTCGAGAAACAGCACGTTCGCTTTCGCTTCTTCGAAAAAGGTGTCGATCACTTTTTCAAAATGCAGGATTTCTTTTTCGGAAGATTCATAGAAGTGCTTGAGATGGGTCTGTCGGTTCTGAAAATAACTGACGAGGGAAAAAATCAGTATTACTGCCAGACAGACAGACAAAAAAATTAGCTCCAATTTCGGCAATATCCTCATCGCGTACGCTCCATTCTTCCAAAAAGACCCGGGATTTCGGAACCGATTTGCGGCTTACATTGAAAAGGAGGCTTCTCGATACCTTCTAAGAAGCCCCCTCGTCAGAGTTTAATGCGTTAGGAGGACCAAAATCGCCTTTATCGAATGCATTCTATTTTCAGCTTGATCAAAAATGACGCTTCTTTCACAGTGGCCGACCTCGTAAACAACCTCTTCACCGTAGTGCGCCGGCAGGCAATGCATGAAGATCGCCGTCGGTTTCGCTTTCATGAAGACCGGCATCGTGATTTGGTAAGACATGAATATTTTTTTCCTCTCTTCGGCTTCAGCTTCTTGGCCCATGCTGGCCCAAACATCCGTGTACACGATGTCAGAACCCGCCACAGAGTCGATGTTGTTGGATACTTCGATGGTGCTGCCGGTATTGTACTTCGCGGCGATCGCTTTCGCATCGCGGATTACTTCCGCTTTCGGTTCGTATCCTGGAGCGCAGATAGCGGTGAAATGCGTGCCGACTAAAGCCGATCCGTAGATCAAAGAATTGCATACGTTATTGCCGTCACCGATGTAGGTCATTTTTAGCCCTTCGAACTTACGGTACTTTTCCCAGATCGTAAGAAAGTCTCCGATGATCTGCGTCGGGTGTTCGGTGTCGCAAAGTCCATTGATAACCGGAACGGTTGCGTACTTCGCCAGATCCAGGATGGCTTCGTGCTTGAACACTCTCGCCATAATCACATCGCACATTCCGGACAACACCTTTGCGATATCCTCCGTAGTCTCGCGCTGTCCGAGCTTGATATCCTCCGGTCCTAAATAAATGCCGTGTCCCCCTAAGTGGGTCATTGCGGATTCGAAAGAAACGCGAGTCCGCAAAGAGGGTTTCTGAAAGATCTCCGCTAAGGTCCGGTTTTTCAGCAACTCATTACGGTAACCTGCCAGGTAGTCCCTTTTCAACGCCTCGGCCATTTGAATATACTGCACGAATTCTTCGGGCGTCAAGTGCTTGATCCCAATCAAATGTTTGCCTTTCAAGTTCACTGCCATTACTGCACCTCCGATGTATGTGGTTGTTTTCTATCAAAAACGATCGATGCGGCGCCGTAAATTGCCGCATTTTCTTTTAGAGAGCTTTGCACAATCTCGAAGGAGTTCATCATCGAGAGTATCGTGTGCTCGTTCGCGACCTTTTTCACTTTTTCCAGATACAGGGATGCGGAAGAAGAGATACCCCCGCTTAATATGATCTTTTCTGGATTGAAAATATTCACCAGCGAACCGATCGCGACGCCCATCGCGAACACAAATTTTCCGTAAATGATTTCAGCCAAAGGGTCGCCTTTCTGGTAAGCGGAGAATACGGCAACCGCTTCAAACTGACCGCCCGATTGCTCCCGGAATATCAGAGAATTCGGATAGCGCATACGATACTCCTCTACTAGTTTGCGCATTCCGGAACTGCTCGCGTAGCATTCCAAACAACCGTGGCTGCCGCATCCGCACAGCGGACCTGAAGGATCCACACACATATGGCCCAATTCGCCTCCGATACCGCCGCCTCCGATCAGGAGTTGACCGTTTGTCACGGCCCCGCCGCCGACACCGGTCCCCAAGGTCAAGACGACGAAGCTTTCGCACCCTCGCGCTTCGCCGAACCATTTTTCGCCCAGCGCGGCCGCTTTCGCGTCGTTCTCAATAAAGACTTCCCTTCCCGATCTTTCCGAAACCAGACGAGCCAATGGAAAATCAAGCCAATCGGGTAGGTTGGGCGAGAAGCGAACGAGCCCGTTTTTCCGATCGATCGAACCCGGGGAACCGATCCCGACCGAAACCGAACGGTCTTCTTCGGCTAATTCTTCGACAATCGCCACGATTTTCGCCGCGATCTTTTCCTTTCCGGAAGCCACTTCCGTTTTCACGTTTTTCTTCCGTAAAAACTTTCCCTCTTCGGATACGAGCGCCGCTTTGATATTCGTGCCTCCGAGATCCACGCCGATCGCATTCATTTCTCGTTCGCCTGCCTTTTCACTCTTTTCTAAAAAGATTCAGGAACACCGTTCCGTATCGATATTCGCCGATTTTCACGAACCCGGTTATATCCGGAACAGTCCGGCTATATTCTATCATCAGTAACGCATTTTTAAGCATCCAGGCCGGCTCGTTCGCAAAGGTTAAAAAAAACTTCTCGGCGATTTCGGTATGAAAGGGAGGATCGATAAAAACAACCTCTGCCCCGAGACTCGGTTTGCCTCTCGCGGTTAGCAGATTTCTGCAGTACACCTGCGCCCGGTCTTTTAGGCCGAATTCCTGAACGGTGGCGATGATCGTTTTTACAGACAATCGTGACATGTCGTAAAATTCCGCGAACGTCGCGCCGCGGCTGAGCGCTTCGATACCCACAATGCCGCTTCCGGCGCAAAGATCGCAAAAGCGGCAAGCGGCGATATCACAATGCTGCCCCAGGATCGAAAAGAGGGCGAGCCTTACTCTTTCAGGCGTGTATCGAGTCACTTCATTGGGAACCGCTCTGATTTTTCGGCCTCTAAAAGCGCCCCCGGTTATGGTCAACGTGATCATTTTGCTTAACCCGCTTTTTTGTCAAGAGATGGTGTCTGTCCGATCGAAAAACCGGAGACCTGAACGCAGCTGCTCGGATAGCGTCTT
Organism: Thermotogaceae bacterium; assembly: GCA_012744415.1. GTDB lineage: Bacteria > Thermotogota > Thermotogae > MWEM01 > MWEM01 > MWEM01. The sequence goes on along the minus strand of JAAYCF010000090.1, from coordinate 3,298 downwards.
CGCGCAAAGATCCAAAACGCTATGGTATTGTGCGATAAAGGAGTTCAAACTGACCAAGAGTTTCGGCAAGTTTTTGAATAACAAACGAATGCTCATCAAAGTGTATGTATTGTCTGGAAAAGCCAACCCAACCTCCCCGGGTTCGAACAAATGAGGAAACCATTCGATCAGGAGCTGTTTGATGAGTTCTGAAATCATCCGATATTCGTTTAGCGCGTATTTTGGGGACGATTCCTTCGGGAACTTGAGGGAAAGGCCGGTCAGGTCGTCTTCGAAATCGAACCGAAACCCTTTCCCGTGCCATTTTTCATAAGCGCCCAGCAGATTCTCCATCGCTTCTTCGGAAAAAAAACCGGCAACGAGCATTTTTTCGTGCCCTTGAACCGACTCCCTCATCAGGAGGCTTTTGACCGTTTTTTCTTGACCCAGGATCGCGAAAGAGGGCAAATTGATCATTTCTTTGCCCAATAACGTGTAAAAACATTTAACATGCTGTTTTTCAGGGAGAACATCAGTATAAGGGCGGAAAAGATCCCGGTACAACTCTAAAAAAACAGGCGGGGTCATGATCTCTTCAGAAGCGAATCGTCTCGTGAGTTCCTTCACATTGGATACGATTCCCATAACAACCAGCCCTTGCATTTGATTTAAAATATAAAGGGGCGGATATGCGGGGGCTTTGACCACAAAACCCAAAAAGTCATCGGGTCCGATATTCCCAATTTTCTGATAGATAGAGCGGAAGTCGATATTCGACAAAGCCTTGAAGTAGAAGGCTTCAAAGGTTTTTACAATCTCAGGGGGGCCTAACTTGATCAGCGAACTCATCGAGACGCCCTTAGTCGACTAAGTCCCATTGAAGCGGGGTTCCGATTCGAATATCAACGCGAGCCCGTTTTCCCAGTATATCTTTCAAAAACATCGGATGCAACCCGTATCCCGGCCGGATCGACCGTACGTTTTCCGACGTAAACAACTCGCCGGCCATCACGTCTTTCGTGATAAAGAGGGAACGGCTGAAAATTCGCCCTTTTTTCACTGTGCTTTCCGCGACGCGATAGTCCACTTCTCCAAGAGCCTTTTCACATTCTCTGATTCCTTGCACCATCTTCGAAAACTCTTCCGGTTCCAAGGAAAAGGGAGCGTCCGCCCCGCCTGCGTTGCGATCGTGTGTAAAATGTTTCTCGATGACTTTCGCGCCTAAAGCGACAGCGGTAAGAGGAACCGAGTAACCGAGTGTGTGATCCGACAAACCCGGAATGACGCTGAAAGTTTCGGCCATATTGGGAATTGTCCTCAGATTCGCGTTTTCCAACGGGGCGGGATACTCGCTCGTACATTTCAGGAGGACGATATCTTCGATGCCTTTGTTTCGGAGGGTCTTTAATGCCAGATCGATATCCGAAATCGTCGCGACACCGGTGGAGAAAAGAACGGGTTTTTTCTTTGTGGCGATATATTCGATGAGAGGGATATCGGTGATTTCAAAGGAAGCGATTTTATAGATCGGCACTTGCATCTCTTCTAAAAAATCTACCGCTTTCGTGTCGAAAGGCGTGGAGAAGCAGATCAATCCCTCTTCTTCGGCTATCTTTTTTAGTTTTGGCTGCCATTCCCAGGGGGTATACGCCTGCTTATATAGCCGGTATAGCGTTTGTCCGTCCCAGATAGTCCCTTGTTTCAATTGAAAATATTCGTTATCGCAATCGATCGTCATGCTGTCCGGCGTGTACGTTTGCATCTTAATCGCGTCCGCGCCTGCTTTTTTGGCCTCTTTGATAATTTTTACGGCCAAATCGAAATCTTGTTGATGGTTCGCTGACATCTCCGCAATAACGAATACCGGCGCGTGATCTCCGATTTGACGTTCTCCGATCCGAAAGTGCATCCTTCTCCCTCCTTTTTTGGTTTGCGAATGAAACGCCGACGAGATACCTCTGAGCCTTCTATTGGGAGCGTTGCTCCAGGTTTCCCAAACGGTACCTGTTCCTTCCCGTTTTTTTTATATTTAACTGTTCTCGGTTTTTTCGAAGGACCGTAACATTATACCATAGCGCTGTTCTCTTTGTGCTACAATAGGCAGGAAGAGGGCTTTTTTGATGGGAGTCCCCTTGATATCATCGACGGACTCAGGAAGGGAAAAATGCGAAAAACGTTTTTAATCGTCGCTTCCGTTGAAGCGCATATTTTTGGGTTTCATCTCCCCGTTTTAGCTTATTTTCGAGAGAAAGGATTCGATGTTCATATCGCGACGAAATTCGACAAACGCCAAAACTTTTTCGAGTCACAAGGGTATCTTTGTCATCCGATTCCGTTTTCGCGCTCGCCTTTCGCATTTGATAACATGCGAGCTTTGCGAACCCTAACCGATTTATTCCGATCGATGCGGTTCAATGCAATTCATACACATACTCCGGCCGCCTCCTTCCTCTGCAGGTGGGCGGCGCAGCGGACAAAACAGCCTTATGTGGCCTATACCGCTCACGGGTTTCACGTGTATCAGGGGGCGCCTACGATCAACCGCTTGCTCTATGGAACCCTCGAACGTCTTGCAGCTCGCCGGACCGATGTGCTCATTACGATCAACCGCGAAGACGCCGAGTGGGCGAAGAAACGGCTTCATTTGAAGAAAGACGGTTTGATGGTTTATATCCCCGGAGTCGGTATCGATCTCGATCGGTACAGGCTTTCCCAGTTTAACGGTTCGGAGTTTAAAAAATCGATCGGGCTTCCCGAAAACGCTTTTGTTATTTCCGTTGTCGGAGAACTCAACGAAAATAAAAATCAGTCGATGCTTTTCGAATCGATGGAGCGGTTGCGTGACACTCAATTATTGCATCTCATCTTAGTCGGCGAAGGACCGATGGAAGAAACCTACCGGCGGCGCGTCCGACAGCGAGGAATCGGAAACATCCATTTCCTCGGTTTCCGAGACGATGTTCCGAAAATCCTCGCCGTGAGCGACGTGGTCGCCTTGACCTCTAAAAGAGAAGGATTGCCTCGATGCATAATGGAGGGGATGGCCGCAGGTAAACCGATCTTAGGCACGAATATCCGCGGAATCCGCGATCTCGTGGTCGACAGCGAAAACGGTTTTTTAGTGGAAGTCGGAGATACAGCGCAATTGGCTGAGAAGATCCGGTTACTCTTCAAAGACGCTACCCTTCGACTCCAAATGGGAGAAGCGAATTTAGAAAGGATAAAACCTTACGCGCTCTCAGCCGTCATGGCAGCGCTCGATAAGGTTTACACGCAAACGGGATTATTCGAGTAAAAACCGGGCTCCATTTAAAGAGAG
>JAAYCF010000089.1 GCA_012744415.1 Thermotogaceae bacterium | reverse complement strand
CAGAGAGGATACCTTGACCTTCGATGATTACAGTTGGACCGAACATATCTCCAGGAAATGGGGACAATGGGAACCTTCCCCGGAGAAACTGCTCGAGGTCATGAAAGAACAGGGTTTTTCATTTTCGGAAGAGGAAGAATGATCGAATTGACAAACTCTTCATTATAAGAGGGTTATACGGAGCGCCGACATTCATGTCGGCGTGTTTTTTTCTTTTTCCGGGACATCTTGTGAGAAGGGTCGATATTTCGTGTGCGTTTTCCATAAGCTAACCCCTCTTGACAACTATATCGGAAGCTGATATAATATATCGCAAGCCGTTATAACGTTATACGTAATAATGCAGGAGGAGAAAGACATGCCGGAAAGCACAGAGCGAGGGGCGTTGACGGAAGCGGTGTTCTACATTCTACTATCGTTGTTCGCGCCGATGCACGGGTACGGAATTATGCAAAATGTAAGCAAGCTCAGCAACGGACGCGTGATTTTGGGTGCGGGTACCTTATACGGGGCGATCAACACGTTGCTTGAAAAAGGGTGGATTCGGTCGGTTATCAATGACACCGACTCTCGAAAAAAGGAGTACATCATTACAGAGATTGGAAAGGTCGCGGTCGAGAACGAATTATCGCGGTTGCAGGAGTTGTTGCGAAACGGAAATGCGATTTTGGGAGGACAGATGTTATGAAAAGGGTTATCTGGAGACCTTACTGGAACTATGAAAAAGAAGAAAAATGGTTGAATGAAATGGCCGCGAGAGGATGGCTCTTTACGGATTACTCCTGGTGCCGGTATGTGTTTCAGGAAGGGCAGGAAGGGGAATTTGTCTATCGAATCGAACTGCTCGAAAATCTGCCCACTCATCCGGAAAGCCAAAAATACCTCCATTTCCTCGAAGGAACCGGTATCGACTGTGTCGCTTCTTATTTAAGATGGGTGTATCTCAGAAAAAAAAGCGCCGATGGCCCTTTCGACATCTATACCGACTTGGAATCGAGAATCGCTCATCATCGGCGCATCTTAAAGTACTGGCGATTCTTTACCTGGCTTGAACTCATTGTCGGGTTCATCAATCTGGCTCTCGTCATCATTGTTTGGTTTGATGAAGGGTTTCTATCAAACAATCTCTGGATGGGTATCCTTTTAATCGCATTCGGGTTCATGTTCGCAGCGATCGGGGCACCCGTCAAAAAGCAGTTGAAACGTTGGATAAAGGAAAAGCAAATCCGTGAATCGTAGGTAATTACCGGTTATGCTATAATGGTTTGAAGTTCAACGCGATCAATACACTAAGGAGGAGCTTCTACGTATCGGCGCTTAGAAGAACTTGGAAACAACGCGTTACCCGCTTTGGAAACAGTTCTTTTAGATGGATGGCTCCTCCGTTTTGCGTCCGGCTATACCCGGCGCGCGAACTGCGTACACCCTCTCTATCCTTCCAGAGAAAACCTCGACGAAAAGATCCCGTACTGCGAAGCCCTCTTTGAGGCGAAAAACATCGTTTGTCGTTTCAAGCTGACCGACGCTTCGGATTTAACCGAACTGGATCGCCGATTGGATGCGCGAGGCTACGCAATTGACGCGCCTGCTCTCTTAATGTATCGCCCCGGCGTTTCTACGGTCTCTCAAGATCAGGAAGAAATATACGCCACTGTTTCTCCTAACCCGGAATGGCTGCGTTTTTTCGTTTCTATGAAAAACCTCAGCGCCCGTGATGAGCGAACTTTGCGCCAGATACTCGGGCGGATTCTGCCAGAAAAGCGGTTCTTCTGGAAAGCAGAAAACGATAGCGTGATCGGATGTGTTTTAGCTGTCTACGAAAGGGGTTTTACCGGTATCTTCGATCTATTTGTCGATGAAGCCCACCGCGGGAAACTACACGGGTTGTCTCTTTTACGCCGCGCGCTTTCGGAAGGCATTCAACACAGCTGCCCCCAAGCCTATTTGCAGGTTGACGAAACAAACGACCGCGCGATTCGCTTCTACCGGGAGATGGGATTCGAAGTGGCTTACCGGTATTGGTATCGGCTGAAGGGAGACTGAACGCAGTACCGAGAAACAGGCAAGAACGGGAACCCTCCAGTTTAAGTTGTTTTAGTCGCTTGGTTTAAATCGCACAGGGGTTATTTTGACACAAGCACCGCGCGTTCGATCTAAACTCTGAGGTGATCACGCTTTACCTGAGAAGGAGTTTTCTGCCGTATCGCCTTTCTGGCGAAGAGTGACGGGATGACGTCATGATGGGCGTTATTCGGTCAAGATCGGAAAAGTGATTCCTCCCGCCGCGTCTATTCGCTGGCTTTGAAATTATAAATCGGCCGAAGGATGAGATCGATATCGACTGTGTCTTTGAGGGCCGGGAGGATATCTTGAACCGCTTTGTAGGCCATCGGCGATTCATCGAGCGTATTCCGATCGACGCAGGTGGAGAAGACCCCTTTCATTTGCTTTTGAAACTCGTCCAAAGAAAGGCGTTTTTTTGCCTCATGCCGGCTCATCAAGCGACCCGCGCCATGTGGCGCTGACCAGTTCCATTCCGGGTTCCCTTTCCCCATTCCCAGAATGCACCCGTCTCTCATATTCAGCGGGATGATCACGCGTTGATCTACATGCGCCGCGATCGCGCCTTTGCGTAGAATATTCCTATCGTCGATATAGTTGTGGACCGACTCGAAACGGTCCACTTCTTTGAGCCCCATCTTCTGTAAGAGCGTTTCGGCAATCCGTTGACGGTTCCGTATCGCGTAGGTTTGGATCAATTGGATATCGTGAAGATAGTGATCCTTGTCCTCTCCTATCAGATAGGCCAAATCGCGATTCTGCCCGTTTATAGCCGACGCTTTTTTCATCAAATTCAATGTTTCGGGTATCTGATGGCTCTTTCCCTCGGCTGTCAGGGTGCGAACCATTTCTTTTATTTTTGCCTGATCGGCTTTGCCAGAGTCCTTCATACTTTTTGCCGCCCTCTCCTGATAGAGCTTCGCCACGGTTAACCCAAAATGACGGGAACCCGAGTGGACGATCAGGTACGCTCGCCCGTCTTCGTCCGTATCGATTTCGATAAAATGATTCCCGCCTCCCAGGGTGCCAAGCGATCGCTCCAGCCATTCCATCTTTTCGCGACTTTTAATCTGATCTTTGATGACTAATTCATTGAACAGCGCGTAGAAAAAGTCCAAATCTTCTCGAAACGTTCGAGAATGCACATTCAACCCGAAGGGTATGGTTCCTCGTATCGTTTCGTCCAGCTGATGTAAATCCAAAGACACTTTTCCCAACTCCGACACCCTGACCCCGCAACCGATATCGACACCGACCAGATTCGGACACACGGCGTTGGAACGGTTCAGGTCCATCGTCAACCCAATCACGCATCCCGCGCCGGTATGGATATCCGGCATCACGCGGATATGCGTTCCTTGGGCGAACGGCTGATTACATAGGGTGATGATCTGAGCGATCGCTTTCTCATCCACGGCGCGCGCGTAGACCGTCGCTGAGGCATAACGTCCTCTCAATTCGAGGGGAAGGGAGCTCTGGCCATTGTTTTCCTCTTTCACGCT